>JBGPOI010000243.1:0-7338 GCA_041487975.1 Binatia bacterium
GTATCGACGTACTCGCGGATCGTCTGGATCTTGCCGTTCTTCACCTCAAACATCATGTGATAATAGTTTTCGTAGGGCTTTCCCTTGGCGCTTTTGCCATGAGCGACCCACTCCACGGCAACACAGTCGCCCTCAACGATGGCATTGCGCACCTGAATAGACAGGCTGCGCGGCTCAAATAACGTTACCGCCTTGCCTAAGAAGTCCTCAAAGATGGCCTTCTTGCCCCGGTAGGTACCAGACACCGGCAGAGATCCAGGTAGCCACCAGGTGGCATCGTCGGCAAGCGCGGCTTTGATCGCATCGAGATTACCGCTGGAGAGGGCTTCGACGAAGCCCAGGACGACCTTTTTGTTTTCTGTGGCTTCCATGGGACACCTCCTTTTGTGGTTATTGCCGCTCGGCGTGGAGAAACTGCTCTCTTCTGTCTACTCTTCTTGCCCCGGCGTTGGCAAGATTCGGTGGGAGATTGAGAAGGCTCGCCCTAGTTCTCAAAAATTTCCTGCTGGAATGGGTGATGGTGTAAGTGCCTCTCCCGTTTCAGATCACCCCTTGTTCCTTGAGAGACGCAATCTCGCGTGGAGAAAGGCCGAGCAGGTTTCCGTAGATCAAGTCGTTGTGCTGGCCCAGGAGAGGACTTGGGGAATCAATTGTGGGAGGTTCACCATTCAGTCGCACCGGAGAGCCTATGACGGTCACATTTCCTGCCGTGGGATGCGTGATGTCTTGCAATGTTCCCCGCGCACGCAAATGGGGATCCTGCAGGACTTCTGGTATTTCTTGAACGGCACCGCAGGTGATATCCGCGCTCGCCAACCGCTCCATGACCTCCTGTCTCGCCCGCGGTGCCACCCACGCAGCGACAATCTCATCGACTTCATCAAATCGTTTCACTCTGGCGGCGTTGGTGGCAAACAGCGGATTGTCGAGCAAGTCTTCCCGCCCAATAACCCGACAAAACGCCTGCCATTTGACCTCATCGGCCACCAGCAACAAGACATAGCCATCTTTTGCGGCGTAGCAATTATAGGGAGAGAAGACCCGCCCGGGCGCGGTATTGCCCCAGCGCCCGGTGATGCCATTGACGAGGTAACTAGAAAACTGAGAAATCAGCGGACCGATAGCGGCATCATAGAGGGACGTCTCGACGAGGGTGCCTTCTCCGGTGCGCTCGCGCAAGTGCAGCGCCGCCAGAATGCCGGCACATAGGTGAATCCCGCCCATAATGTCCAGAATCGGTGGACCCGCTTTGACCGGAGGATTGCCGGGGAAGCCGGTTGAACTCATAATCCCAATCATCGCTTGAATGATTGGGTCATAAGCCGGGTATTCACTATAAGGGCCGGAACGCCCGAAGCCTGTACTGCTCGCGTAGATAAGTCCGGGGTGCAGTTGCTTGAGCACTTCATAGCCGAGTCCCAGTCGATCCATGACGCCAACCGCGAAGTTTTCTACGACAACATCCGACTGCTTCGCCAACTCCTTGAGTAGTTCCCGCCCGCGGGGTGTTTTGAGGTCTAGGGTGATTCCTTTCTTGTTGGAGTTGAGCATGATGAACGGGTAGCTTTCTTCGCTGCCACGGATCTTGAAGATCCTCCGCACGTTCTCTCCCCGGTGCGGCGGCTCCACTTTGATTACTTCTGCTCCCAGCAACGCCAGCATCAGCGTGGCATAAGGACCATTATAGATATGGGTGAGATCAAGCACCCGTACGTCATCCAGCGCTTTGGTCATGTGTCCCTCCTCCAGGACATAGCATATAGCTCGCTCACCGCGTTCGCTCTATGGCATGGCGCCTAGGGCTCGCTCGCTCTAGAGCGTGTGGCAGGAGCGAAGACAAACTATAAACTGTAAGCTATAAGCTATAAGCGACAAAAGGAGGGGCCTATGCTCGATCTCATTATCCGCGGAGGGCAGGTCGTTACTCCCTACAGTGTGGGAGAATGGGACGTCGGCATTCAAGGTGAGAAGATCGTTGCCGTGGGTTGGCCAGGCACGCTGGCTGCGGATGCCGACCGCGTCATTGAGGCGCGCGGGAAGATCGTCATCCCCGGTGGCATCGAGCCGCATGCGCATATCGGGATTCCGGTTCCCCCCGAATGGACCGGACAAGCTGAGGTTATGACTCAACCTCCAGAAGCAGCCAGCCGAGCCGCGGCATTTGGCGGAGTCACTACGATTATTGATTTCGCCGGTGATCTGAGCCGTAAAGCGCTGAGCGGTCTTAGTCGGCGTCCGATGCTGGAAACCATCGAACGGCGGCGTGAGGTCTTTCGCACGCATTGTTATACGGATTTTGCGTTCCACTATATCATTGCCGGACAGGTCCGACCCGAAACGGTTGGGGAAATTCGCGAAGCCCTAGAGGAAGGGGTCGGAAGCTTCAAGATATTTACGGTGAACCATCCGGTACGGGTGCCTTGGGGACACTTGTGGAGTGTGTTCGCCGAGGTCGCGAAACACGGTGGGATCATGGCCGTGCATGCCGAGGATGACGAGATCGTCTCTTACATGACTGAGAAGCTCAAACGCGAAGGGCAAAGCCAAGGCCACAACCTCCACTTAGTACACAACAACCTCTCCGAGGATCTGGCTTTCCGTAATGTTATCCGGCTCGCGAAGCATACGGGTGTCGGGGTGTACTTTGTCCATGTGACAGCGAAAGAGGGCGTGGCCGCCATCGCAGAAGCCCGCAGCAACGGGCAGGCGGTCTATGGCGAGGCCCTCCACAACTACCTGCAATTTACCTGTGAGGATTACAAGAAACCGGGTGGCACGGCAATTCACACCTATCCCGCGATCAAATTTGCCGATGACCGTGATACCTTGATTGCCGGGATGCTCGATGGCCGCTTAGCGACCACGGCGACCGATGAATACACGACCTATAAAGGACCGAAACTGTGGGGTGACACTATCGAAACCGTCTGTGGTGGACATAACGGGATAGAAACGCGCATCCCCGTGGCGTTCACCAAACTGGTTATCGAGCGGAACATGTCTCTGCAGCGATTTGTTGACGTTACCTCAGCAAACGCGGCCAAGATTTTGGGGCTGTATCCGCAAAAGGGAGCAATTCAACCGGGGAGCGATGCTGACTTGTGCCTGATTGATCCCACGCTGAAGAAAACCATTACGCTCAGCGATCTCCATGCCGACTCGGACTATAGCATCTGGGAAGGGTTTGCCTGTCTGGGGTATCCAGTGATGACAATCCTGCGTGGCAAAGTGATTGTCGATAATGGCAAGCTTGTCGGAAGTTCCTCGGACGGGCGCTGGCTTAAACGATGGGTCGCCAACGAGATGTTGGCGCGACCTGCCGCTTAGAACTGCTGTAAGTGCTGGCCGCGAAATGTCAACAGGAGGTGCATTATGCTCGATCTCATTATTAAAGGGGGACAGGTAGTGACTCCCCAGGCTGTCGGAGAAATGGATGTCGGTATTCAAGGTGAGAAAATCGTTGCTGTAGGCTGGCCGGGTACCCTGGCAGCAGACGCCGCCACGGTCATCGACGCACGGGGAAAGCTCGTCATCCCTGGGGGGATCGAGCCACACGCACATATCGGCATTCCTGTGCCTGAACTGTGGACGGGCAATGCAGATGTCATGACCCAGCCGCCGGAAGCGGCCAGTCGCGCTGCTGCCTTTGGGGGAGTGACGACCATTATCGATTTCGCGGGTGATCTCAGCCTCGAGGGGTCTGGGAGTGACCAACGCAGCTCGATCATGCACGTGCTGGAGCAGCGGCGTGAGGTCTTTCGTACGCATAGCTACACCGACTTTACCTTCCACTACATTCTCGCGGGCGAGGTTGCGCCTGAGACGGTCGGTGAAATTGGCGAGGCGATCCAGGAAGGGGTAGGCAGTTTCAAGATCTTCACCACCTTCCACCCCATCCGCGTACCGTACGGTCATCTGTGGAGCATTTTCGCTGAAGTGGCCAAACACGGTGGCATTATGGCCGTGCATGCTGAGGAAGATGAAATTGTCCGCTATATGACGGAGAAGCTTAAGCGAGAGGGGCGGGCTCAAGGCTATAATCTACACCTCGTGCACAACAACATTTCTGAGGACCTCGCCTTCCGCAACATCATCCGCCTGGCTAAGCACACCGGCGTGGGCATCTATTTTGTGCACACCACCGCCAAAGAAGGCGTCGCGGCTATTGCCGAAGCTCGCAGCGAGGGGCAACCGGTGTACGGGGAAGCCCTGCACAATTACTTGCAGTTCACCTGTGAGGACTACAAAAAGCCGGGTGGCACAGCAATTCACACCTATCCGGCCATCAAGTTCGCCGACGACCGCGATGCCCTGACGGCAGGGCTCATGGACGGCCGGCTGGCCACCACCGCCACGGACGAGTACACCACGTACAAAGGACCCAAGCTGTGGGGCGACATGATCGAGAGCGTATGCGGTGGGCATAACGGCATCGAAACTCGCCTGCCGGTGGCGTTCACCAAGTTTGTCGCCGAGCGCAACATGGCGTTGCAACGGTTCGTGGACATTACCTCCGCCAACGCCGCGAAGATTTTAGGCATGTATCCCCAGAAGGGGGCGATTCAGCCCGGCAGTGATGCCGATATCGTCCTCATTGATCCTAACCTGAAGAAAACTATCACTCTCAGTGATCTGCACGCTGACTCTGACTACAGCATCTGGGAGGGATTTGCCTGCCAGGGCTATCCAGTCATGACCATCCTGCGCGGGAAGGTGATTGTCGAGAACGGCAAGTTGGTAGGGAGTTCGTCAGACGGCCGCTGGCTCAAGCGGCGGGTGTCCGGTGACGTGCTGGCACGGCCGGTGGTGTAGAAAGAAGCGGTCAGCTATCAGCGATCAGCTTTCAGGAGAACGGTGTAGAGGAAACGATTCTGCACCAGTAGGGGCAACCCTGTGTGGTTGCCCTCCTCTCTTGACCCGAAAGAGCTGCGCGAGGTGGTGCGGACCTATCAAAAAGTGAGTGCCGAGGTCGTCGCTCGCTTCGAAGGGTCTATCGCGCAGTATCTGGGCGACGGGTTGCTCGTCTACTTTGGCTATCCGGTGGTGCACGAAGACGATGCCCAGTGAGCGGTACGGGCTGGATTGGAAATCCTTAAGTGATATTTCTGCCGGAGAAATAATGGCAAACGCCCCCACTCACACTCAAGGTTCGGGTCGTTGGGACCCGCAACAGTACCACCGCTTCAGCGGCGAACGGTCACGTCCGTTCTTCGATCTACTCGCCCGTGTGCCGGACGATAATGTTCGCTCTGCCGCCGACCTCGGCTGTGGCCCGGGCGAGTTGACCTATTCGTTGTTGACGCGCTGGCCTGGCGCCACAATTTTTGGCGTGGACAACTCACCGGACATGCTCACGGCCGCGGCTCGGCTGCCTGCGCACCCCAACCTCCACTTCGTCGCGGCTGATCTGGCGACCTGGCAACCCGACCAGCCACTTGACCGTATCGTCTCCAACGCGGCGTTGCAGTGGGTGCCTGACCACGCGCACCTGCTCGGACGCTTGGCCAGCCTGCTGGCTCCTCACGGCGTGTTAGCCGTGCAGATGCCCAATAACTTCGCTGAACCTGCTCACCGGCTTCTGGCTGAGGTCGTGACTCAGGAGCCGTGGGCATCTGCGGTCGGCTCGTGGAGGGAACGGTACTTCGTGCAGACTCCAACCTGGTATGTCGACACACTACACGGGCTCGGTTTGGCGGTGGACCTGTGGGAAACGATCTATTTCCACATCCTTGCCGGGCCAGATGCAGTGCTGGAATGGATGAAGGGAACGGCGCTGCGGCCGGTGCTAACCCGGCTCGGCAAGGACCAGCACGAACCTTTTCTCTCTGTCTACGGCGCGAAGTTGCGCGCGGCGTACTCTGCTGGCTCAGCTGGTACGCTCTTTCCTTTTCGGCGGCTGTTTTTTGTGGCGCGGCGGTAGGGAATCGTTGAATGGCGCCCTTAGCGGAACCTGAAGGGGTACTCGTTGTCGAGTGTTTCAATTTTTATGGCTTGACGATCGCGGTGCGGAGCGCTTCGGCAGCCCTGGTCGAGGAAATACGCCGAGACTTTGCCTACTTTCATATTCCTCAACGCGCAGCACCGGTCCAGGTGTACGTCCACCTTCGTCCCCCACCGTACGAACACTTGCCCTCTGCCCGAGCTTTTCGCTTTACCTTGCGCAGTGTGTGCTTCCGGGACGGGAACATCATCTATCTTGACTATTTTGGGCAAGCGTTAGCAATCTTCGATCGACCAGCGCAACGGTGCGATGTCTACGGTACGAGCCTCGATCAGGTGCACGAGATCGTCTATCTGTTCATGCTTTCCACCGTGGGGCGCCATCTAGGCGGCCAAGGGATTCATCGTGTTCACGCTCTTGGTGTGAATTACCACCAGCAAGGCATTTTATTGCTCCTTCCCTCGGGTGGGGGAAAAAGCACGATGGCACTCGAGCTTTTACGTCACCCAGAGTTCTTCCTCTTGAGTGAAGATACCCCGCTGGTTGATCGTCAGGGCATGCTCCTGCCGTTTCCTTTGCGATTAGGAGTTCTGGCGCATCGCCGGACGGAAATTCCTGCGCAACATGTACGCACGGTAGAACGTATGGGACTTGCTCCCAAGACGCTGATCGACATCGAGTATTTCCGCGACCGCGTAGGACAGCCAGTGGAGCCACGGTTCCTGTTGGTGGGAGAACGCAATCTGGGCGACGTGTCGGAAATTACACCGCTCTCCCGTCGGCGCGCCTTCACGGCGCTCCTCTCCGACCTGGTCATTGCGCGGGGGGTGTATCAAGGCAGAGAATTCCTCGGAAAACAGGGAAGCCGTGAGTCGTTCGATAAAGGGAAGGTCGCTTTTGCTCGCCTGCAAAACTGTTTCCGGCTGCTCTCCCGTGTGTCCTCATATCGTTTCACGTTGGGACGCAATCTCGACAAGAATGCCCAGACCTTGATTAACTTCCTTCACCATGCTCAGTAGGTTAGAAATTTTTTGAGAAGCGCTCCTTGGTTCACCTCTGATTTTCCCCATGAGGGAAATGTCGAACGCTGCCGGCGAGAGATCACTGCACTGGAGAACTGGGAAGGTTTCTCAAGTGAAGGAAAACGCAAGATGCTGTCAGACAACGCCCGCCGGTTTTATTGCCTCCCTGGTTAGCACGCTGGAAATCCCAATGCATAAAAAGCGCCAGGGGATGGCAGCGGTGGTTGCCGTGGCTGCGCCTTATTGGGCTGGGGAGGCAGAAGTCGTCCGCGCCTACTTTAGCCGCCCGCGAACACGAGTTCAGGATCTGTTCTGGCTGAGAGCCCAGGCCTATAAAGAAGCCCGACCTTTCCGAGACCTGCCAAAAGACTTGCA
>JBGPOI010000244.1:0-7332 GCA_041487975.1 Binatia bacterium
AGCACGTCGTCCACCCGGCGGCGAACCTCGACCGGTGGCAGACCGGCCTGCTCCAGGGCAAAGCCCACCTCTGCTTCAACGCTGAAGGCGAAGAGCTGCGTGTCCGGGTTCTGGGGCACGAAGCCAATACAGCGAGAGATGTCACCTATAGTGAGTTTTTGCAACTGGCGTCCGTCGAGGGCCAGGGTGCCGGCGCTGGGCTCCAGCAGGCCGAGGAAGCTGCGCACCAGGGTGGTTTTGCCGGCGCCATTTTGCCCAACGATGGCCACGTACTCACCGGCGTGGACGTCGAGCGTTACCCCTGCGAGCGCTTGGGTCCCATCGACATAAGTGTACATGAGGTCCTGGGCAACGAGGCGCACGGCCCCTTGGCGGGCTGGAGCCTTGGCGAGCGGCCGTGGGCAGAAGCTCAGGCGTGAGCGCACCGCCTCGTAGGTGGATACCGCTTCTGCCAGAGTAACCGGCAAAGAGTCCAGCACGAGCCCACGTTTCCTGAGACAGTGAAAAAACTCAGTGACCTGGGGCGGTCGCACCTGGTGTCTGGACAAGAACTCGACCTCCTGAAAGAAGGCAGCGCTCGGCTCCACCCTGACGAGCCGACCTTCGGCCAACAGCGCCACCCGGTCAGCAAACTCAGCCACCTCCTCGCTCTGATGGCTGGCCAGGACAACGGTCATGCCCAGCTCGCGGTTCAGGGCACGTACCAGGGCGAACACCTCGGCCGCGCCCACCGGGTCGAGCTGGGAAGTAGGTTCGTCCAGGACCAGCACCTGGGGCTTGAGAGCCAGGGCCGCGGCGATCGCGAGCCGCTGTTTTTGCCCGCCTGACAGCTCGTGCGGGTGCTTCTTTTCCAGGCCCACGAGCCCGACCGCCTGCAGAGCCTCGTCTACACGTATGCGGATCTCGTCAGCCCTGACGCAGAGGTTTTCCAGGGCAAAGGCAACCTCGTGTTCGACCGAAGTGGCGGTGAGCTGCGTCTCCGGGTCCTGGAACACCATGCCCACCTTGCGGGCCAGAGCGCTGACCGGGTGTTCGAGCGTATCCAGACCGCCCACCCGGACAGCACCGTATAGCTCTCCGCCGAAGAACTGAGGCACGATCCCAACCAGGGCCAGGCACAAGGTGGTCTTGCCTGCGCCGGTCGCTCCCATGAGGGCGAGGCACTCACCTGGTTCGACCGTGAGGCTGACATCGTGCAGGGCTAGCGTCGAGGCGCCAGGATAGCGGAAAGACAACTGCTCGACGCAAACGACTGGCTCGGTCATAGGCCTAGTACCCAGCGTTCTCAGCCTTGATTAGGCTCACCTGGCGGAGCCCGCGGATCACGCCAACACCGATAAACGTACCGACGACGGTGAGCCCGAGGCGTTCGAGCGGGATCAAGGGGGCGAGGACAAACCAAACCTGGGCCGGCCAGCCAACGCGAAAATATTCGACTGTCGCGTTCACGATGTTGACCGCGTTAGTCGTGATGTAGGTGATGAGCGCCAGCCCGGTGGCCAGCCTGGGTCCACGGAGCCAGCGTGCGGCCAGACCGCGTAGCGGGGAGACCCAGAGCAAGAGCGCAAGCCAGTTGGCCGCGGTGGTGACCAGGGCGAGGCGGAGGGTGACATCGAGCGTGAGCGCCCGGCCGATATACACGGCATAACACAAAGTGCAGATGATCCAGGGTGCAACCCACTTGTTCCCTGGCTGGCACATCGTGCCAGAAGCGATGGGTCCGATGACCGCGCAGCAGGCCGAGAGCACACCGCTGCCGGCCGTGTGCGGGGCAAGCGCCACCCCGATCAGACGGCCGACCAGAACCGTCACCGCGCCGGCGCCTGGTCCCAGCACGATTCCCATCAGTGCGAAGAGCGCCTCGCTCAGGGGAAAGGTCCCACCACCGGTACCCAGGACCACCGAGAAGGGGATTAGGGAGAGCCCCGCGATCACCGCCGCCAGCATGGCTACGTAGGCAACCGGAGCGCCGGCAATGACCGCCCGGCCGTGGGTGCGCACCTCGCGTCGCGGACCGGTCGGGATCTCAAGACGGTTGTTTGTCGTCAATAGTGATACCTCACCAGATAATAAGCGTTCAGCCGTCAGCCTCGGACCCAGTGAAGAGTTATGAGTTAAAGAACCAAAAATTCTCCACTCTTCACTCTCAATTCTTAACCCCTCCTGTGCTGACGGCTGAGAGCTGAAAGCTTGCCCCGTTAAAACACCGCCAACGGATTCACCGGCGACGCCGTACCTTTCACGAGCACTAACGGAGCGACCACCAGTAGGAATGTCCACCGTGACCGCGCCGCGCAGGCTTCGGCTAACGTGTCCAGGGCGCAGTTATCGAGCAGATGAATGCCCATCGCCACGATTGTTACCGCATGAATCGGCAGCATGATCTTGGCATAGCCGCTGGGCAATACATCGCTTGCCCCATCAGAGCCCAGGGCCGCGACTTTGCGGGCATGCAGCCACGGCAGACAGGCTGCGCCAAGACCGGCTATGCCGTCTTTGAACGCATCCCATTGACCTTTCGCTTTCTGCCGGGCGTGCCTGCCTGTGCGGACGAAAAGCACGTCGCCCTCTTCCACCTGGAAGCCGCCGGCTTTTTCCGCGGCTTCCAAGTCGGCTGGCGAGATCGCCTCACCAGGCTCTAACCACTCCTTTCCCTTCAGCCGAGGGATGTCGATCAGCACCCCACGTGAGATGATGCCGTCTTTGAGCGCGTCGATGGCACCATTGCGCGCGCCTTGAGCAGTCACATCGCTGGCCGGATAGCCATTGTACATCTTGCCCTGATTGAACACGTGGCAGAGCGCGTCGAGGTGCGTATTGGCCAAACCGTGCGGCGCGATAGCGAAGTAGTCAGCGCTATAGGGCACCGGTACCATGCTGCTTTCATTGGGCGCGCCGGTTTGCATCATCAAGTGCATGACTGGCGTCGGATTATCCGGTCCCGGCTGGGTCGCGAGGGGTAAAGACATGGACACGGAGACTCCTTCGCGCACGAGCGCCGCGGCCTGTGCCCGCTTGGCAGGGGTAATGTAATTGAGCGCGCCGAATTGATCGTTCGCCCCCCATTTGCCCCAGTTGCTCAGGGTGGTGAAGAACTCTCTGACTTGCGCTTCGCTAAGATCAGTGTTGACTGGCATGGCGTCCCTCCTTTTTTAGTGAGCTATCAGTTATCAGCTTTCAGCCAGAAAGTCAGGCATCAGTGAGCCGGGAAGTTGACTCAGCACGTCTTCTCCGGTTCTCCCTTTCCCCTCTTCCCCTTTTGCCCTTGTCTTGCTGACTGCGGATTGCTGTCCCTGTTCACATTGACATCCTTACCCCTCCGGCAGGATAATCTCGCTCTGAGGAACCGCAACTTTACGAAAAAAGGGGGAACGCATGCCGCATGATGCCATTTTGAAGAACGGTCTCGTGGTCACCCCAACCGGTGTCATCCAAGGGGGCGTGGCGGTCGCAGGGGAACAGATTGTTGCCATTGGCGCCAACGCTGCTTTGGGTCAGGCGAAGCGCGAGATCGATGTGCAGGGCAAGATCATCTTTCCCGGCACCTTCGACCCACATGTCCACTTCGGCATCTCCGACCGCTTCGGCGACGATGCCATGGTCGAGGATTTTCTCCACGATACCAAGGACTGCCTGATCGGCGGGGTCACCACCATCGCTACCACCACCCTGATCGGCAAAGACCCGTTGCTCAACCTGTTTGACCGCGCTGTCCGCTGCGGCACGAGTCACTCTTGGTGCGACTTCAAGATTACTTGCGTCGTCAATACTCTGGAGCAGGTGCAGGCGATTCCTGCCGTCGCTCGAAAGGGCGGGGTGTCGTACAAGTTTTTCACCGGCTACGCCGGACCGCAGGCCGAGGGCTTCGGCATGAATCCCGAAGGCATCACGCCTGCTTTCTTTCATCAAGCCTGCGAGCAGTTTGCCCACTGCGGCCCGCCTACGTTCGCCAAGATTCACGCTGAGGATCCCTACGTGCGCGGTATCCTGATCGATCGCCTGCGGCAGATGGGCCGGGCCGACAAACTCACCGCCTGGGCCGAGTCGAGCCCGGAGTGGGCTGAGAGCCTGCAAGTCTACACCTACGGTCTCATCGCCAACCAGTTCCGCGTGCCGCTCTATCCGGTCCATATCAGTGCCGCCCACACCGTGGACACCCTGAAGCAGTTGCACAGCCAGGGGCTGCGTATCATCGGCGAGACCGTCGCCTGCTTCCTCAATACCACCGCGCCAGAGATGGACGCCAAAGGTATGGGCGGCAAAGCGAAGATCCAACCACCGATCCGCTTTGACAAAGACAGGGAACGTTTGTGGAAAGGCATCCAGGAAGGCACGATCTCGGTAGTGGGCACCGATAGCCTCACCTACTCGGCATCGTTCAAAACTTCGGGTGACTTTTGGGATTGCCGGGTGGGCATTAACCTTCAGGTGGCTGACACCCTGCCGTTGATGTTCGACGAGGGAGTGAACAAGGGTCGCATCGACCTCGTGACCCTCGCCAGAGTCTTGTCCGAGAACGTCGCTAAGTTGTACGGGCTCTATCCCAAGAAAGGCGCCCTCATCCCCGGCGCCGACGCGGACATCGTGGTGATCGATCCAGAGAAGGAAGCTCTGTTGGGTGTGGCGCGTATGCGCTCGCGAGCGGACTATTCGTTGTGGGAGGGACGCAAGGTGAAAGGCGTGCCAGTGATGACCTTCTTGCGCGGAGCGCTGGTGATGGAGAATGGTGAGATTGTCGGCCAGGCACCGACCGGGAAATTTGTCGAACAGGTGGTGAAGCCACGCGGGCTATCGTAGGGGCGCACGGCGTGCGCCCAAGGATGCTGGTGGGCAGTGCCCACCCTACAAACTAGGAGATGCAGTGAGTAACGCCAGGGAACGCTTCCTCGACACCGTCCTGAAGTACCGCTTCAACTCGGATGCACCGGGCAGCGAGAGCCATTGGTCTCCTGAACTCGACACCGCCTCGCGCAGCCGTTTACGTGAGATCCAGAGCGAGAAGTTAGTCGCAGCGGTGCGCTATATGTACGAGTACAGCCCCTTCTACCGCGCCAAGTTCAACGCCATTCAGTTAAAGCCCGCGGACATCCAAGGAATCGACGATCTAGGGAAGATTCCGGTAACGACCAAAGCGGAGATGGCGCGGAATGTGGCCGAACACCCGCCCTGGGGCACGTACAGCCCGATTGACGACGAACAGTGGTCCCGACGAGGCTGGATGCTGTTCACCTCATCAGGCACCACGGCCCACCCACGGCCTTTCCGTTACACCTTGTTCGATCGCGATATGTGGGCTTGGGCTGACGCGCGTTCGCTGTGGGCGATGGGCGTACGTCCCGGTGACAAGGCGTTTCTCGCGTTCGGCTATGGTCCCTTCGCCGCCTTCTGGGGGTTCCAGCACGGACTCAATCGTATCGGTGTGCCGGCAATCCCTGGCGGAGCATTGGACTCCAAGCGGCGCGCGTATTTCATTGACACCTTTCATCCTACCGTGCTGGTAGCCACGCCGTCGTATTGCCTCTTTCTGGGCAGTGTCATGCAAGAGATGGGCTATGATCCAGCCAAGAGTTCGATTCGCCTGATTGTCTCTGGCGGTGAACCTGGAGTCTGCATTCCGGCGACCAAGCGACGCATCGAAGCATTATGGGGCGCCACGCTCCACGAAATGTACGGCTGCACCGAGGCAGCGCCCTCGGCGGGCGGCTGTCTGTGTCATGCTGAGGTACGGAACGAGCGGCCCAACACACACCTGCTGGAGGACTGCCAGATTTGGGAGACAGTGGATCCGGAGACGTTTGAACCGGTGCCGCCTGGCCAGCGCGGCCTGACGGTCGCCACCAACCTTATCTCTGAAGGATCGCCGCAGCTTCGCTTCCTGGTCGGTGATTTTGCCACTTTCACTGAGGAACGCTGCGCCTGCGGCATGACGCACGTGCGAGCCCTTGGCGGATTTCAAGGACGCGCCGACGACATGCTGAACATCCGCGGCTTGACGGTGTTTCCCAGCGCGGTCGAGGAAGTGGTCCGCCATATCGACGAGTTAGGTGACGAATTCGAGATCGTCGTGTATGAAGAGCACGCCCTGGATTGCCTGCGCATCGTGGCCGAGCCACGGCCGGAGGTGCCGGCCAGTCGGCACCCTTCACTGGCTGAGAAGATTGAGAGCGAGGTGCGCGCAAAGATCGGTCTGCGGCCTGAGGTCGAACTGCGGCCGCCGGGCAGCTTGCCCAAGACCGAACTGAAAGCCCGGCGGTTGCGTGACCTACGGCCGATGCGACGATGATAGAGAGGACTGAGTAACGAGGACTGAGGACTGAGCAAAGAATGCAGAAGCCAGAATACCAGAGCCAGAATGAAAAACTCTATTCCGCAATCCGCAATTCTGACAACTCAGTCCTCAGCACTCATACCTCATCACTAGAAAAGGAGGCCCTATGCCACAGCACGAAGATAAGCATACCATCTACCAACGCGCCCAACTTGGTCATAAGCTCGGTTATGGCAAGCGACCGGCGGTCGCGGTGATTGATTTTCAAATTGGCTTCACTGCGCCCGAGCGTTCACCGCTCGCCGGTAACCTTGACGCCGAAGTGGCCGCGACCAACCGCATCATCGCCGCCGCGCGCAAGAAAAACGTGCCGGTCATCTTCACCGTGGTCGGCTACGACCCCCACCGCCAGGACGATGCTGGGCTATGGCCGGAAAAGGCGCCGTCGTTGCGCCTCCTGACTCTGGGCAGCGAACTGGTTGAATTAGATCCGCGACTCGATCACCAGCCCGAAGACCTGGTGATCGTGAAAAAGTACGCCTCCGGCTTCTTCGGCACCTACCTGGCCTCGACGCTGACGATGAAAACCGTAGACACACTGATTGTCACCGGCTGTACCACCAGCGGCTGTGTGCGTGCGACGGTGATGGACGCGCTGGCACACGGCTTTCGCCCGATCGTGCCGCTGGAGGCGGTGGGCGACCGCGCCCAAGAGCCACATGAAGCCAACATCTTCGACATCGGCTCCAAGTACGGAGACGTAGTGCCAGTCAATGAGGTATTGGAGTATCTGGAGAACCTGTGACAGGAATCGGAGAAACGGAGACGGGGAGAAAGGGAGAATAAAACAAAACGAGCGGAGACAAACCATTCTTCGTTCCCCGATTCCCCGATTCTCCGTTTCTCCCCCTCCTCCCACCGCCAGGGTCTTCCCTTCACTGTCGCCCTAGGTTAAAACGACTCACGACGGCAGAGGGACTGACCTGCACAGTAAGAGGGGAAGAGGGATGCAAAGCGTCGCGAAGTTCTTGGCACTGATTCTTGCACTATTCATAACCCTGCCA
>JBGPOI010000245.1:0-7331 GCA_041487975.1 Binatia bacterium
ACCGGGCTGGGCATGGATAACGGGACCACGCGCAAGGGCCGATCGTCCTGGTCGGTCAGATGTTGCAGCCGCATGAAGTTGTCACGCAAGAGCACGTAGTTCACATCGGCCGGATCGTCTTCTACCATGCACACCACCGTCGTCGGATCGACAAAACGCGCCAGGTCGTCCACATGGCCATCCGTGTCGTCCCCCACGATGCCGTCACCCAACCACAGGATCTTGCTCACACCCAGATAGGCACGTAAGTAATCCTCGATAACGGTGCGAGTCAGTGAGGGATTACGGTTCGGGTTCAGCAAGCATGCCTCGGTAGTGAGCAATGTACCGCGGCCGTTGACGTCAATGGAACCGCCTTCGAGTACGACGCCGGGCTCAAACAACGGCAGACCGAACTGAGCGGCAATCTTTCGCGGCACCACGTCGTCTAAATCCCAGGGGCCGTATTTCTCTCCCCAGGAATTAAAAATCCAATCCGTGACAGCGAGTTCAATGTGTCCATCGTTCACGCGCGTGAGAAAGATCGGACCGTGGTCACGCGCCCAGGTGTCATTGGTCCGGATCTCATACAGGGTGACTCTGCCGAGGTCCACACCGGCCTGTGTCAGCAAATGACGAACCTGCGCCGCTGCCTCGGCATCGTTCACGCAGATGTTAACCGGCTCATACCGATGCAGAGTTTGCACCATCTCGACATAGAGCCCTGGGATCGGCGTGAACTTGCCCGGCCAGGTGTCGAGGTTGTGTGGCCAGGCGAGCCAGGTGGCCGCGTGCGGTTCCCATTCCGCAGGCATACGGAAGCCGAGGCTCGCTGGGGTGACGCCAAAGGCTGAAGGCTGAAGGCTGAAGGCTGAAGGATTTTTAGTCAAGGTACCGCTTTGTCAGATTACCGTAGGCGTCGATGCGCCGGTCACGAAGAAACGGCCAATGTTGGCGAATGGTGTCGATACGGTCGAGGTCGCACGATACGACCAGCGTCTCTTCTGCTTCCTGACTCGCTCGCGCCAGCAGGCGGCCGAATGGATCGCTGATAAAAGACGCGCCCCAAAATTGCAATCCGTCTTCCGTGCCCACGCGGTTGACCGCCGCCACGTAGACGCCATTGGCCACGGCGTGGCCGCGCTGGATGATCTCCCAGGCCTCGTGCTGGGCTTGTCGCGCCTGCGGTTTCTCGGCATGGTGCCAACCGATCGCGGTAGGGTAAAAGAGAAACTGGGCGCCGCCCAGTGCGGCCAGACGCGCGCCTTCGGGGAACCACTGGTCCCAACACACTAAGACAGCGATGCGAGCGTAACGTGTCTGAAACGTCTGAAATCCCAGATCGCCGGGAGTGAAATAAAACTTCTCATAGTAGAGGGGATCATCGGGAATGTGCATCTTGCGATATTTGCCTAGTAAGGTGCCGTCGGCGTCGATCACCACCGCCGTGTTGTGGAACAGTCCCTCGGCGCGCTTCTCGAACAGCGGCACAACCAGCACGATTTCATGCTCAGCCGCAAGCTTGCTCAACACCTCGGTTGTGGGACCAGGAATCGACTCGGCGAGACGGAAGCAGGCGGTATCTTCGCTTTGGCAGAAGTAGCGCAAGCGAAACAGCTCCTGCAAGCAAACAATCTGCGCCCCCTGGCGCGCGGCGTGGCTGATCTGCCCGGCGGCCTTGGCGAGATTTTCCTCAGGCTGCGCGCTGCACGACATCTGCACCAGACCCAAGGTGACGTGGCGAGAGGAATCGACGCGAGTATTCATAGAAGAAAATTGTAAGGGATCACTGGCAGGCGTCAATGCCGCTAGCGAGAAAAATTTTGTCGGCCTTTTGACAGGGGGGAGGAAAGACTCTATATAGAGAAAAATTCTTCGCATCATCATAAGAGGCGGAACCAACAACGTTGGCTAGGATAGCGGTTGTCACCGCAGGCAAGCTCGACCTCCGAGTGAAAGTACCAAGCGATACTTTCCTCGTGAGCCTCTATTTCCCTTTATCATGCTTACCGGGTTCGAGACGAACCCGTGAACCACAGATGGCGCGGGGCGTATAAGCCGCGACGCCTTCGACCGATGAAAAGAACTGCTCAAGATTGAGAGGGGGCCTGTGTACCCATGAGAGCTTTTAAGGACAATACCCGGTACGCGAGAGAGCCACGTCTTTCCGCCTTCCCAGCCGATGGGGCCAAACGCAGCATCGAGACGCGCCCCGCTGCCTCGCACAACGCGTTGGAAGAGACGATCGACCTTTATGGCATTCGTAACTGGGGCGGGGAATACTTTGATGTCAACCGCAGTGGTGAAGTCGTCTTGGCGTTCGAGGCCACCCGCGGTACGCCGGTGTCGCTGAAGAGCATAGTCGATGAACTGCGCCAGCGCGGAGTCTCTACTCCGGTGGTTCTGCGTTTTCCGCAGATTCTCGATTACCAGATCAAAAAGCTGGCTGGCGCATTCAAAGCGGCCATTCAGGAGTTCGATTACCGGCGCGAGTACGTGCCCGTCTACCCCATTAAAGTGAACCAGAAGAAAGAGGTGGTGCAGGAGATATTAGACTTCGGCGACCGCTACAACCTCGGCATCGAGGTCGGCAGCAAGGCTGAACTCACCGTCGCTTTGGCACTCTCGCGAGCGTCCGAGTCCCCCATCATCTGCAACGGCGTCAAGGACGAGGCATATTTAAAACTTGCGCTCATGGGCAAACAGGTCGGCAAGAAGGTGTTCATCGTCCTTGAGTCCTTGTTCGAACTGCGGCTGCTCCTGGAACTTAGCAAGAAGCTGAAGATCCGACCCCTGATCGGCTTGCGCCTCAAACTCTCGGCTCGCGGCAGCGGTAAGTGGGAGAAGTCGAGCGGTGACTTGTCCAAGTTCGGCTTCACTACCACGGATTTACTCAAGTGCCTCGATCAACTCGGCGAGGAGCGCCTGATCGACTGTCTGCATCTGCTGCACTTCCACATCGGCTCGCAGGTGACCGACATCAAGCGAGTGAAATACGCGGTCAAGGAGGCGGCGCGCACGTACGCCAAGCTGCGCAAGCTCTGTCCTAACCTTGACTACCTCGACGTGGGTGGGGGGCTAGGCATCGACTACGATGGTTCCCGCACCGCCTCGGAGTCGAGTGTAAACTACTCCGTGCAGGAGTACGCCAACGACATCATCTACTCGATCAAAGAGGTGTGCGAGAACGAGGACGTGCGCGAGCCAATCGTCATCACTGAGAACGGCCGCATGGTGGCCGGTCCGCATGCGATGTTGATCTTTAACGTGGTCAACGAACTGTCCCTCTCGAACGGCCCGATCCGCGTGACCAACCTGGAAAGCAAGCCGCAGGTGATTCAGGAGATGCACGACCTGTATACCCGTATCAACGGCAAGAACTACCGCGAGTACTACCACGACGTGGTGGAGCAGCGCGACGAGATGTTCTCGCTGTTCAATCTGGGCTATCTGTCGCTCGAAGACCGCGGCTTAGGACAAGAGTTGTTCTGGGGCGTGTGCGAGCGGGCGATCAAGTACGCCAAGCTGGCTAAGCACATGCCCGAGGAATTCGAGGACCTGGAGCGGCGGTTGTCGCGTAAGTTCATCTGCAATTTTTCGGTCTTTCAGTCGATTCCCGACTCCTGGGCGATCGACCAGCTCTTTCCCATCATGCCGCTCCATCGCCTCGATGAGGCGCCCGACCGGACTGGCTACCTGGCAGATCTGACCTGCGACTCGGACGGCAAGGTTGATAACTTCATCGACCTGCGCGATGTCAAAGAGTCGCTCGAACTCCACCCCCTGAACGGCGAGCCCTATTATCTGGGCGTCTTCTTCACCGGCGCATATCAGGATGTGATGGGCGATTACCACAACCTCTTCGGCCACGTGCACGACGCTTTGGTTGTGGTTGACGGCAAGGGGAGCTGTCACATCACCAAGATCGTCCCCGGTCACAAGATCGAGGGAGTGCTCAAGGTGTTCGGCTACGAACGCGAGGAATTGCTCGCCGAGTTCCGCAGCCGTGTCAGCGAAGGCGTCGCCCGCGAAGGCCTCAAGGCCGAATGGGGCAACCACCTGATGCGCGAGTACGAGGCCGCGCTGGGGAGCTACACCTATCTAACGTTGGAAAAGTAGGACTGAGGACTGAGTGTTGAGGACTGAGTAAAGGTTTTTCTCTTATCTTCTGTTCTACTCGGCCCTCAGTCCTCGTTGCTCAGTCCTTTCTATGGCGCAGATCCTTAACGGCACTGACCTTCGCGCGATTGATGTTGCCGCTACCGCGCTGCGGGCGGGCGAGGTCGTAGCCTTTCCCACCGAAACGGTCTACGGGCTCGGTGCCGATGCCTTGAATGAACGGGCCGTGGCGCAGGTGTTCGCCATTAAGAACCGGCCACAGTTCGACCCTCTAATCGTGCACCTTCCTGATAAGGCGGTAGTGCCACAGTACGCTGCTGCCATCGACGCGCGTGCCGCGGCACTGATGGAACGGTTCTGGCCGGGGCCACTGACGCTGGTACTGCGCAAACGGCCAATCATCCCCGACCTGGTAACTGCTGGTCTCGACACGGTTGCTCTGCGCGTGCCGGCCCACCCAGTTGCCTTGGCGCTCTTGCGGGCTGTAGGGGTGCCTATTGCCGCGCCGAGTGCGAACCCGTTTGGTTATGTCAGCCCCACGACGGCCGTGCACGTGCAAGAGATGCTCGGCGACGCCATCGGCTTCATCCTCGATGGCGGGCCGTGTACGGTTGGCGTTGAGTCCACAGTCTGCGCGCTAAGCGAAAAAGAAGCGGTGGTGCTGCGTCCCGGCGGGGTCACGATCGAAGAGATTGAGGCGGTGATCGGTCCAGTTACGCTGGCCGCCTCGTCACAGTCTGATCCACGTTCGCCTGGGACGTTGCCACGACACTATTCACCACACGTGCCTCTGACGCTACTTGCTCCGGGAGAGGACATCCCTCGCCCACAGCAAGGAGAACGCGTGGGACTTTTGACGTTGGCTCCACACCCGGCGGTAGAGGGGTATGTAGCGGTGGAAGTTTTGTCCAAAGATGGAAACCTACTGGAAGCCGCGGCCAACCTGTTCGCTGCCATGCGCCGACTCGACGGCTTAAGGTTAGAGCGAGTCGTCGTTGGGTCGGTCCCTGAGCACGGAATCGGCCGGGCGATCATGGACCGCTTGCGCAGGGCGGCGACGCGTGGTTGAGAAAACTCTTCTTCTCGATGTGAGGGATTCGTGGACCCTTTGCCTCTCCAGATCCGAATTGCAGAAAAAGATCTTCCAAAGCGAGATATGGTAAGAATTTCCTAAGAGGGCAACGGTCATGAGAATTGAGTACGACCCGATAAGAGATTTGCTCTACATCTGGTTCGGTGCAGTGGGGACGAAAGCGGCGCAGACAGTCACTGTATCTCCCGGTGTACACGCAGACTTCGATGCAGGTGGGAAACTGATTGGTCTAGAGGTGTTGGAAGCAACAGAGATCCTAGGAAAGAGCGTGCAGTTTGAAGTCGCCTTGCCGTCACCCGAGGTAGTGAAGGAAAGGCTCTAAAATAGATCGAGGCCAAAATCTTGTGGATGAGATTGAGCAGAATCTCTATTTGTTTCACGACAGTTCGTCGAGCAGCGCCTTGGCCTCTTGCAAGTCTTTTGTGTCAAACCCCTCGGTAAACCAGTTATAGATATTCGCTAATATTTTGTGAGCTTCTTTCTTCTTGCCCTGGCTCCGCCACAGCTGGCTTAGGCTCATTGTCGCTCGCAGCTCCCACGATTTTGCTTGTTGCCGGCGGGCAATCTCGATGGCCTTGAGAAAACACGCTTCGGCTTCCGCCTCTGCTTGGGGGTTGGGGGTTAGGGATTGGATGTTAGCAACTTTGAACTTTGAACCTTGAACGTTGAACTGTTGGAGCGTTAGAGTTCCTTTCAGCCGATATAGCTCCGCCTCATACACACGCTCCCCAGTTTTGTTTACCAGCGTCAGCGCTTCAGACAATGCACTCAACCCTTCTTCAGCCTGCCCCACTTTCCCATACGCTTCGGCCAACAGGGCAAGATAATACGGCTGCAATAATTCATTCCCTATGCCCCGCCAGGCGGCTAGACCTCGGCGCATCTGCGCAATCCCCTCTTCTCTTTGCCCCTGCTCGGTCAGTGCCCAGCCCCATAATATGGTTCCCATTGCCAAGTAGAGTGCAAACCCCTGCTCGCTAGAGACTGTAATCACGGCCTCGGCCCGCTCTTGGGTCATTAGCCCTTCCCGGCGGAACTGATGGAGCCAGGCCGTATGGTGCAAGATATAAGCCGAGCTCAAGGGATGAGATGCCTCCTGCTGGGCCAGCGTGAGCGCGTCATGGCACCTCTGCAGAGCCTGGTCTGGGTAGCCAAGACACCACAAGACCAAAGCCACACGAAGGAGGCAGGCCACGCCAGGATCATACCCGTAGAGGACGGCCAGAGTGTGGTGCTGCGGAGGATCGTATAGGGCAAGGCCTTGCTCAAAGTGCTTTTGGGCAGAGGCAAATTCTCCAAGCCAGAACAAGAGCGCCCCCAGCGCATGGTGGGCTTCTAACAGAAGAGCGGGATCGTGCAGGCGCTGGGCTAAGCGCAGAAGCTGCTCCGACAGCTCATATGCTGTCTGGAACTCCCCCCGCGCTAAATAAAAAAACCGCAGTCCTCGCGAGACGGTGAAGATCTGGGAGGACTCGCCCTCCTGTTGGCAGAGCTCGTACGCCCGTGCGTAGACTTTTCCTACTTCTGGGGCCGCTTGACCCTTGGTGGCGATAAGGGCTGGACCCAAAGTAGTCTGCAGAAGCAGTTCTTTCTGGAGGCGCTTAGGGGTGTCCGGCAGGACCTTAAGCAACTTCAGCCCCTTGGTTAGGTGATCGATTGCCTCCCGGTAGGCATGTCTCCGCGCAGCATTCTCCCCCGCTTGCTGCAAACAGTGCACTGCCCGACGGTAATCACGCCCCCGCTCAAAATGAACGGCCAGTTCCGCTGCAATTTCTCCCGCTCGATTGCCATAGGCTGCCTCTTCCCGTTCGCCGATCCGCCGATGTAGGTGGACTTGTCGTCCGGCCGGCACCCGCTGGTACACCACCTCTTGATACAGCGCGTGGATGAATCCATAGCGCGTCGCTACAGTTCCGTCTGGCCATTCTGCCAGCCCTCGTACCTGTAGAAATTGACCCCGCCGCGCCAACCCCGCACATCGCTCTTCGACCTCATCCCCTGCCGCCTCTACTCCTGCAGCCACTGTCGCCGCCGAGAACTCCATCCCTGCCACGCTCGCGACCTCCAGGACACGCTGTTCTTCAGGGCTCAGCCGATCGAGGTGTTTCTCAATCATCTGGCGCAGGTTCTCGGGCACGCT
>JBGPOI010000246.1:0-7222 GCA_041487975.1 Binatia bacterium
ATTGCTCGTGCCTACCCCCAACAACAAGCGCCCGGGCGCGAACCGGTCGATGGTGATGGCGTGGAGCGCTGCCAACAGCGGGGGACGCAGATAGATATTGGTGATGCAGGTCCCCACCTGAATGCGGGCGGTCACACTGGCCAGTTGTTGGGCGAGAGCCAACGCGTCCGAACCGACCTCCGAGACCAGCACATTGCGGAACCCTCTCGCCTCTGCCAGCTGTGCATAAGTGACCACTGCTTCAACAGAACCGGGCGCCAGATTGCCGAATAGCACCAGACCGGGTGTTTGCATGCGTCCCTCCTGAAAGCTGAGCGTTGCTGATTGTTTGTGGCAAAGCGATCTTTAGTGATAAAGCTCCGGCACGTTCACAGTGCAACCGGATAGGAAGCGTAGCTGCGAAAGCGCGCGCGACCACCTCGTACTGGCGTATTGTCACGACGCAGCTTAGGGAAAGGGGTTATCGAGGAAGGCCGCGGCGAGATTGAGAAGATCGAAGGCCAGCGCGGCTGGGCGGCCTGTCTCCTCATCTCGGTCACCCTACCCTTGCCCTATCATGTTCTGCTCAAGGGGACTTGTAGCCCTACAGGCTCAACAGATACCGCACCAGCGTGCGCACGCCGAAGCCGGTGCCACCTTTGGGAATGTACGAACTATCCTTCTCCGCGAAGGCCGGGCCAGCGATGTCGAGGTGAGCCCAGGGCAGACCACCGACGAATTCTTCAAGAAAGAGGGCCGCGGCGATCGCGCCGGCATTGCCACTGCCGGTGTTCTTGATGTCCGCCACCGAACTGCGGATGTCTTCCTTGTACTCTTTGACCAGTGGCAGCCGCCAGAGCGGCTCACCACTGTCCTTACTGCAACGCAGTAGCGCGTCGGCTAGTTCCTGATCGTTGCTGAACAGTCCGGCGATCTGTGTGCCCAACGCCGTCACGCAAGCTCCAGTGAGAGTAGCCAAGTCGATAATCACATCAGGTTTTTCTTGAGCCGCATGGATGAGCGCGTCGGCCAGAATCAGGCGACCTTCGGCATCGGTGTTCAACACCTCGACGGTCTTGCCATTGTTGTAGCGGATGATGTCTCCTGGCTTCTGCGCCGTGCCGCTCGGCATATTTTCGGTCGCGGGGACGTAGCCGGTCACCTGAACCTGGGGCTTGAGTTGGGCGATGACCTGCATCACACCCAGTACCGTCGCGCCGCCGGACATATCCAACTTCATCGTTTCCATCGACTTGGCCGGTTTGAGCGAGAGGCCACCGGAGTCGAACGTCAACCCTTTCCCCACCAGAGCGACTTTTTTTCGGGGTTTACCAGCCGGTTTATAGACCAGCTTGATGAAGCGCGGCTCTTCCACGCTCCCACGCGCCACCGCCAACAAGCCGGTCATCTTGGCGGCCTTAATTTTGTGCAATCCCCAGATGTCACTCTTGAGACCGTTGCCGCGCGAGAGTTTAGCAGCCTGCTCAGCCAAGTAGGTAGGCGTCGAGACCGACGCCGGTTCGTTCACCAGGTCGCGTGCGAGAAATACTCCCGGAGCAGTCTTTTGCGCCATATCGAGGGCTCTGGTCAACCCAGGAGTTTTCCGCAGGCCCGCGCCCGCCAGGGTGAGAGTCTCCAGCGCCGGCTTGCCGTTCTTTTCCGATTTGTACTTGTCGAAGGTGTAGCTGGACAGCACTGTTCCTTCGACGACGGCAGTCAGGGTATCGTCACGCCCGCGGTCCGCAGCAAAGAACCAGGCCAGATGTTTTGCCCCCTGGTGCCTTGCCTCCCGATAGGACTTACCGGCAACCCGACGCCAGGTCTCCGTTTCTACATTGTCGGCCTTGCCCAAGCCCAACAGCAACACCGCGCGACTCGGGAGGCGTCCCTGCGTCTGGAAGAGCAGCGTTTCTCCGTCCTTGCCGGTAAAACCGCTGCGCGTGATCTGTTCTTGCAATGCGCCGTTCAGGGCGGCATCAAGCGCTTGTACGTTCTTGCTACTCTGTTCTCCTTGGGTCAGCGGGATGATGACAAGATCGCTCTCCAGGGCAAGGAGTGGTTGCGATTGCACGCGAATGTTCATAGCACTAGCTCTCCCGTTCACCCGAGCTTCCTTCCGCTAGGCTCAGGACAGGCCTGCCGCAGGGTGAGTAGAAGGATTATCCACGCCTTGCTCGTGCATGCTCAAGGAACATACTGGGCATTTAGTCACTGGCAAGAGTCAACGCATCTGCTTTCTTCGTAGGGGTGCACAGCCGTGCGCCCCTACACCAACATCGCAACAATGTTCATTGGCATTGCACTAAGACGCCTGAGGCGCAGCAACCGGCGCCTGCGCTTTAGCCGTGCGCGCCAGTGTGCGGATGCGACGCTTGAGCGTGCGGATGCCGCGGCGCAGGTGCGCGACTTCCTCATGGGCTTTGCGCTTTAGGGCTTCATCTCGTCTGGCCTGGAGTGCATGGATATGTGTCTTGACATGGGCCTTCTCGGCGCTGTTGGTCCGCTGTTCCAGGACAATACTATGCGCCGTGGCGAGTACCTGGATCAGTTCGTCTTTCTTCATGTTCGTTACCCCAACTGCACCAGGCACCTTCAGCGCCTCTTCGCGCAGTTTGGGGACGTTCAGACGGAGCAGTTCTTTTGCGGTCATAGCTTATTCCTCTGATTGCCGGTTTGGTTTGAAGGTCTTCTTAGCCAAATAGAACATCGCCGCTCCTGCCGCAGCGTACATCACAATGCCCTCCACCAATCCCAGACCACTGGTGAGTAGAGAAACCAGAACGACCAGGGCCGTCCCAATGACCGCCACGACTTTCTCGGTCCGTTCTTCCCGTTCGCGGACCGCTCCCACATGCGCGGATACCGCTTCCCCGCACGCAGGACAGCGGCCTTCACGCTTGTGATAGAGAATCTTCCCGCACTGAGGACAAGGGATACGGAGGGGAACTGGCATGCAAGCAGGCTAGAGATGAAAAGGTCCCTGGTCAAGCGCGGAAAACGTACCCAGGGACCTCTCTGCAGGAGGGATTACTTTACCGTCCAGACATCACCCTGGTGAAGCAGTTTTTCCAGGTCGCCTGCTCCGGACTTTTCCATCGCGTCCTGGATCTGGTGATTCATCAGGGCATCGAACGTCGGTTTCTCAGTTACACGGATCACGCCAATCGGCATGGGGAAAGCCGGCGGCGTCATGCGGCTCAACAAGAAACCCAAGACCGGGTCGGTCTCGTCATGGACCAAGAGATCGGAGACGCCGATGCCGTTTCCCAAGGTGACGACTTCCGGAGTCAGCCCTTTGAGGCGGATGCCACGGTCTTTGTTCTTGCCAAAGATCATGGGCTTGCCGTGTTCCAGCACTAACTGGGTATTGGCCTTGGTTTCTTTATCGGTCAACGAGGCGAAGGCGCCGTCGTTATAGACGTTGCAGTTCTGCAGAATCTCAACGAACGTCGCGCCCTTGTGTTCGGCCGCGCGCTTGATGATGTCCTGCTGATGCTTGGCCTCGACGTCGATAGTGCGAGCGATAAAGGTGGCGTCCACGCCCAGCGCCAGCAGCAAGGGGTTGAGGGGGTGGTCGGCTGAACCCACGGGCGTAGATTTGGTCACTTTCCCCAACTCGGAAGTCGGAGAGTACTGCCCCTTGGTCAGACCATAGATGCGGTTGTTAAACAGCAGGATCTTCAGATCCACGTTGCGCCGCAGCGCATGCATCAGATGATTGCCGCCGATGCTTAAGCCATCGCCGTCACCGGTCACCACCCACACCATCAGGTCTGGACGGGAGACTTTCAGGCCGGTCGCGATGGCGGGCGCGCGGCCGTGAATGGAGTGGAATCCGTAGGTGTTCATGTAGTAGGGAAAGCGGCTGGAGCAGCCGATCCCGGAGATGAACACGACATTCTCTTTGGGAACTCCAAGTTCAGGGAAGACCTTTTGCACCTGGGCAAGGATTGCATAGTCCCCGCAGCCCGGGCACCAGCGCACATCCTGATCGGAGACGAAATCTTTACGCGTCAGTTTTGCTGCACTTGCCGTGCTCATACGTTTATTCCTCCAGCATTCGCGCGATTTTCGCGGTGATCTCAGAGACTTTGAAGGGCCGGCCCTGGATCTTGTTCAGACCCACGGCATCGACCAGGTACTCGGCGCGCAGCACGCGCAGTAACTGGCCCATGTTCATTTCCGGCACCAGCACTTTGTCAAAACGGGCAATGATCTCCCCCAGGTCGGGCGGCAAGGGATTCAAGTAGCGCAGGTGGATGTGGGACACCGCTTTGCCTTGTCCTTGGAATTCTTTCACCCCCGCAGTGATCGAGCCATAGGTGCTGCCCCAACCGATCACCAGCAGTTTGCCGCGCTCTGGACCGTCGATCTTGGTCGGCGGAATCTCCTGGGTGATCTTAGCCATCTTGCGGTAACGCACGCGCACCATCTGCTCATGGTTGCTCGGCGCATAGCTGATGTTGCCGGTAAGATAGTCTTTTTCCAAGCCGCCGATGCGGTGTTCGAGCCCGGGCGTGCCTGGCCGCGCCCACGGACGCGCCAGGGTGCCCTCATCGCGCAGATAGGGAAAGAACCCCTGTGGATCAGTGCGGAACTCGACCTTGAAATCCGGCAGATCAGCCACCCGAGGCAGGAGCCAGGGTTCGGAGGCGCTGGCTAGATAACCGTCGGTGAGTAGGATCACCGGGGTCATGTACTTGACCGCGATGCGCACGGCTTCGAACGCCGCATAGAAACAGTCGGCTGGTGTCGAGGCCGCGATGACCGGCAACGGCGCCTCGCCATGACGGCCGTAGAGGGCTTGCAGCAGGTCGGCCTGTTCAGGCTTGGTCGGCATGCCGGTGCTGGGACCGGCGCGTTGGATGTCGGTAATGATGAGCGGTAACTCCACCGCCGCGGCCAAGCCGACCGTCTCGGCCTTGAGGTTCATGCCGGGGCCGGAGGTGGTGGTGATGCCGATAGCGCCGCCGAACGCCGCCCCCAGAGCAGCGCCCACGCCAGCGATCTCGTCCTCGGCCTGGAACGTATAGACGTTGAAATTCTTATAACCGGCCAACTCGTGCAGGATGTCACTCGCTGGGGTAATCGGATAGCTCCCCAGAAAGATTGGTAGCCCAGCCTTTTTTGCTGCGGCAATGAATCCCAGCGCAGTGGCGGTATTCCCTGTAATGTTACGATAGACGCCAGGAGCAATCTGAGCCGGCTTGACCTCGTAGGAGGACGCAAAAAGTTCGCTGTTCTCGGCCAGGTTGTACCCGCCCTTGAGGGCGCGGGTGTTGGCTTCCATCACTTCCGGGTTCCGCTTGAAGCGATCTTTGATCCAGTTGAGCGTCGGCTCGATCGGCCGATTGAACAGCCAGGACACCACACCCAGCGCGAAAAAGTTGCGGCTGCGCGTCACCGAGCGGTTAGGCAGATTCATGTCCTTCAGCGCCAGGGTGGTCATCTTGGTGATCTCGACCGGATACGTTTGGTACTTATCGAGCGACCCGTCTTCCAGTGGGTTGACCGTATATTGGGCTTTCTTCAGGTTGGGCTCGTTGAACTCTGCCTTGTCCAGGATGAGGATGCCGTTCTGCTTCAGATCTTCCAGGTTAGTCTTGAGCGCAGCCGGGTTCATGATCACCAAGGCGTCGAGATCATCACCAGGAGTGTAGACGTTCCTGCTGCTAAAATTCACCTGGAAGGCACTGACGCCATAGAGTGTGCCGGTCGGGGCACGAATCTCGGCCGGGAAGTCGGGCAGCGTACCGATGTTATTACCGGCGAATACCGACTCGGTAGTGAACTGCATCCCGGTCACCTGCATGCCATCGCCAGAGTCGCCAGCGAAGCGGATGACTACATTTTCCCGTTCCTGCACCGGTCTTTGCAGGGGGGCTCCTACAGGGTTTGTCGCCATGAAGTTCTCCTCCTCAGTTTCCCCTTATGTGAGAGTGATGAATACCGTGTTGGGGTGATGAAACAATCACCGGCACCATACCCTACGTTCTCTACTATTACAAGTTCAGTCCTTCTTCAGCGCGCGGGAAAACACTCATATTTGTACGGGGTTACAGAAAGCGAAGCGAAAAAGGCAAGATCGCCCATACCCGTTCGCGCGTCCACCACCAAGGCGTCACATTGACACGCGGTACCAGGCGCGCGAGCGAGGACAAACGCCAAAACGACGGCGACTTGGGAAGACGTTCAATCACCACCGGCCGCTCGGCCGGGAGACCCGCGCGCCGTTTGGCTTCCGCCAGGGCTTCCTCAATGCCACCCATATCGTCAACCAGCCCGCGGGTCCAGGCTTGTCTGCCGCTCCAGACCCGCCCCTGCGCGATGGACTCGACTGCTTCAACGGTTAAGGAACGACAGTGTGCAACTTTCTCGACGAAGTCCTGGTAAAAAGCCTGGATCTCAAAGTCCAGCCGCTCAACCTCAGACGGAGCAAACGCCACGTAATCAGAGAACAAAGCGGCGCGCTGGCCACGCGTGAGAATTTCCTTGCCCACTCCCAGACTGGTATAGAGATCACGCATCACCGCCTTGCCGGCGATCACCCCGATCGAGCCGGTGATCGTCCCCTCTTCGGCAAAGACCTTGTCCCCAGCCAGAGCCAAATAATACCCTCCAGACGCGGCAACATCTCCCATCGAGACAATCAGCGGCTTGCACTCGCGGGTCCGGAGCAACTCATGCCACATCAGGTCAGAGGCCAAACCCGATCCACCCGGGCTGGCAACCCGTATTACTACCGCGGCAACACTGTGGTCGTCACGCGCGCGTTTCAGGTCGCGCGCGAAACTACGAGAACCGATCGCTCGCGGCCCCTCCGGACTGTCCACCGTCTCGCCACGTTTGATCGGACCGCCTACCGTCACCAGGGCAATCTTGCGGGATTCTTCTCTCAACAGACGCCGTCGCAACTCGCGCGCGCGCCGGTGCCGGTAGGCCCCAGCTTCGATGAGTTGGACCGGGCCGATTTTGCTTTCGAGCAGCGCAGGGATTTCATCCTCATAGGCCACGAGATCGACAAGCCCGGCAGCCAGCGCCTCGCGCGCCAGGAAGAGCCCCTGATCGATCAACTCCTGCACTTCGGCTTTACTCTTGTGTCGCGTCTCCGCGATGCCACTCTTGATTTGGTCATACAGATCGTCCAGTAGCCCATCCAGCATTTCGCGGTGCGGCCCAGACATTGACTGACGAGTAAAGGGCTCACCGGCGGTTTTGTACTGACCGGCTTGGTACACTTGCG
>JBGPOI010000247.1:0-7213 GCA_041487975.1 Binatia bacterium
ATAGACCTCCAGCCGCGCATCTACGTAGCCGCGAAAGTTCTCTCGTAGCGCTGGCCGTGCGTCAGCCGGGAGCAGGTCGAGCCGCCGGATTCTGATATGCTGGCCAACTTCGAGGAGAATCAGCATCCCGAAAAACAAACTGACGGTAAGCAAGAAGCCGTAAAGTGTGTAGTTCATGTCAGATTCTTTATCGGGATTTTGGTTTGTATGCTGGTTCTCGTTCTTGCTTCACTGTCTGTTTTCCCAGTTATCAATTGCATGAATAACCCGCTTTTCGGCTAGTCTTGACCGCCTGAACCTTCCGCTGGCAGCTTTTGACAAGGCGATATATGAACTGTATAAAAACCATATGAAGACTTTAACCATCACGGACGCGAAAAAGAACCTGGGCCGGTGGTTGGCTGCTGCCTCCCGCGGCGAAGACGTCGGAATTATCTGTGGGGCGGACATTATCGCCTTGCGCAAAGTCGCGGTGGAGTCCACCGACTACGCCCAGCGCGAGTACGGAGCAACCCCCGAACAGGTAGCAGCTCTGGAAAAAGCCACGGACAGACGTTACCGAAGACTCAAGCAGTCTGGAAAACTGGTCACGGCCACGACCGAAGAACTGAGGAAGATGATTGGCTAAGCCTCTGACCCTCGACTCGGGCGTGCTGCGACGGTTGCGGGAGCTTCCCCAGAGCGAAAGAGTAGAGTGCCTGTTGGCCCTGTGCGAGTTGCCTGACGCTTTTGGTCGGCCGCACGAGCACAGTGGCCTGAGTATTCGCAAACTGGGCAATAAGCTTTTTGAATGTCGCGGCAATATCGCGTTACGTTTCATTTTTCAGGACCGGCCAACTGAGCTGTTCGTATCTTTCCTGGGTAATCACGATGAGGTCAGAGCATTGCTCCAAAACGGCAAGTACCGCTGAGCCTCGCTAACAGTGTCAGAGTCTAAGAGTCGCAGAGTCGCAAAGTCAAAAAGTGTCACAGTGTCCAAGAGTCCCAAAGTCAAAAGTGTAAAAGTGTAAAAGTAAAAAAACCAGCCGCTCTTGGACGCTTCGACCCTTGGACCCTTCGACTTTTCAACCTTTCCCATTCCTGTTCTCGTTCACTTCACCTTCTCGATGTCCAGCAGCGGCCAGCTCTTGTCGAAGGAGGGTATAGTTGTCATGCGGCTGTGTGACACGGGCGGCAAGCTGCCCGCGCCCCGCTTTGCTGTTTACGGCACAAGGCTCTTGGGTTCAGGTACATACTGACGAGGTTCAGATTTCGCTTCAGTCGGGTTCAGTTTCTGCGCCGCATCTCCTATGGAATTTATCCGCGCTGAACCGCAACCTGCTGCGCCCTTAAGAACAAGGCTTTATCGCTTCGTCACCTTTTTCAGCAACAGCTCCACGAGCTGATCCGCCGTCACGTTTTCCGCCTCGGCCTGGAAGTTGAGCAGACAGCGGTGACGCAGCGCCGGTAAGGTGACGTCGGCGATGTCATCAGAGCTGACATTCACTCGTCCATCGAGGAGCGCATTGACCTTGGCGCCGAGAGTGATGGCTTGGGCGCCGCGCGGGCCGGGGCCGTAGCGGAGGTACTGATTCACCTCGGCGACAGGAGAGTGCCCATTGCCCGGAGTCGCCGCGGCAATGAGCGCGGCCACGTAATTGCTGAGCGGCGGCGCCAAGAGTACCTGGCGCACGAGCATTTTCATTTCTTCCACCACGGCTTGCGCCTGGCCTGCCGGCAGCACCGGCTTGATCTGAGCGCGTGTCTCTGTGGTGGTGCGGGCGAGGATCTCAGCCAATTCCAGCGAATTCGGCGAGCGCACGATCAGCTTGAAGAAAAAGCGGTCAAGCTGGGCTTCAGGCAACGGATAGGTCCCTTCAATTTCGATAGGGTTCTGCGTCGCCAGAACGAAGAAGGGCGAATCCAACTTGTAGGTCTCGCCAAAAACCGTCACTTGCTGTTCTTCCATCGCCTCCAGGATAGCTGACTGTGTCTTGGGTGTGGCCCGATTGACTTCATCGGCTAACACGACGTGGGCAAACACGGGACCGCGCTTGAACTCGAAGTGCCGTTCACCGGTGCCGTCTGACAGCACTTGAGTACCGACAATATCCGAAGGCATCAGGTCTGGGGTGAACTGAATGCGTTTGAAACTGAGGCCCAACGCCTGGCTCAACGACTTGACCATCAGCGTCTTGCCTAAGCCCGGCACGCCTTCAATCAGCACATGGCCGCCGGCAAAAAAGGCAGTCAGGACTTTGCGCACGACATCACGGTGGCCAACGATGACGCGGCCGACCTCTTCTTCGATCAAGGTAAATAAGCGACGGAAGTCGCGTACGCGCTCTTCGGGAGGTGTCATGACTCCACCCGAGTGTGGAGTGCATGGCCAGTGGAAGGTCCAGGCCGAAGCGGAGTTCGGGTTGTCAAAAGCGCATAGTGAAGAGCTTGTACAGTCATGATTTGGTCTCACTACTGGAGAATTTTGCGATATTCCAAAGGAATGGGTTGTTTGGGTTGAGCCTGGTCCGGTGGACCTTCTTTAAGGGGGGCGTTGCTGTAAGGTACTTTCGGCAGAGCGGGGCCGCGGTTCTCAGTGCGCCGATCATTTTCGGCTTGCGTCTCGTCCCCTACCGGTATTCGTACTTTGACAAAGCGAGCATCTTTGGTGAGAAACCCGCCGGGTTGCTCACCAGGTTGGAGAAATCGCTCTCCTGGGCTGCTGCCGATAGTAGAGCCAGTGCCTTTTTCTTGCTGCTCATTCTGCTGGGGATTAGGGGTCGAACCTTTTTTGTCCTGGTTCTTGCCCTGGTCTTTTTGCCCTCCGGGCCGGTTCGGGTCAGCGCCGGAGGTCTGATTGTTCGGTGTCTGGTCCTGAGAAGATTTCTGCTGTTGCCCTGGCGGTTCCTGGCCGGTGCGTTGTTGCTGTTTTCCTGATTGGGGCTGTGGCAGGTTAAACTTGATGCCGCCACCGGCCTGGCGGGGCTGTTCTTGTTGCTCGCCGTCTTTTTGCGGTCCTGGCTGCGGCTCGTTCCCGGCAGCGGCGGACAGCGTTTTCTTCAACTGCTCCAGGTTCTGGTTGGCCTTGGCCAACGGTGTGTTATCTGGTTGCGGCTGCTCACCCTGGTTCCCTCGGCCGTTGTCTTTCTTGCTCTCCGTGGCAAAGAGCTTGAGATCGAAGGGGAGAAGCTGGGGGAGAGGCAAATTGATTTTCATGCGCTGCTGGGCCTCGTCAATAAGCCGACGTTTCTCCTGCGGGGAGAGCGTCGGGTCTTGCAGTTCTCGTGCGAGAGCCAGGAGCTGCGCACCGGTAGCCTGTTCTTGTGAAGTCGAACCCTTGCTCATGAGGGTGTGGGCGATTTCCTCCAAGTCGGCTAACACGGCGTCGGGAGAGGAGGCAGGTCGAAGGGGAGAAATAGTCAGTGTCGGAGGGATGAGGAACAACATCAAGATGCTCAGTGCAGCCGCGAGCAAGGCTACCAGCACCCGCCGGTCGAGTGTGAAAGGCAAATCCCGGCCAGGCGCAAAAGAGGCCGCCTGTTTTGCCGCTTGATGGTCCACAAGAGCGAGGAACGGCATGTTCGCTTGCGTCTCTGGACAGGTTACCAAGGTGAGAAAACGATCTTGCCCTGCCGTCTTCTCATCGAGCAAGGCGGCTATGGTTTCCTTCGCCGCAACCTTCTGCGTTCGCCACAGAGAGACAACGAGCAAGCTACCGCAGAGTGCTGGAGGAATGAGTGCCAGAAGGGCAGGGAGAGAAAAAGCGGCAAGCGTCATCCGGCAGACTGCTCCGGTGGCAATCGCCAGGGGCAAGAAAAAGCCTAAAACATTCACCCACCGCTGGCGCAAAACGCGTTGGCGGGTGTATTCAATCAGAGCAGAGGGAGCGGTCACGCTATGAATGTCCTCGTTGGAAACGCTGCACGGCGCGGTTGTGGGTATTCAAATCGGATGAGAACACGTGGGTACCGTCTCCTTTGGCAACAAAGTAGAGATAATCACGCTCGGCCGGGTGCAACGCGGCAAGGATCGATTCCAGACCCGGACTGGCAATCGGACCGGGAGGCAGCCCGCGGAACAGGTAGGTATTGTATGGGGTGGGTGTGATGAGGTGCTGGCGGGTTAGGTTGCCGTCAAATTGCTCGGTCCCGTAAATTACGGTGGGATCAGACTGAAGAGGCATCCCTTTGTGCAACCGGTTGTAGAAAACGGCTGCAACCAGGGGACGTTCAGTAGGGGCGCCAGTCTCTTTTTCTACAATGGACGCCAGAGTAATGACTTGGTGCATGGAAAGATCCAAGGCTGCAGCTTGGCGATACATGGCTGAGTTGAGGGTCGCGTAGAAACGCTCGACCATCCGTCCCAGAATCTCTTCTGGAGGGGTGAGCCAGGAGAAACGGTACGTATCAGGGTACAGATACCCTTCCACCCCTTGTGGGGGTAACCCCCAGGCTGCCAGGAAAGTCGGGTCAGCGTTGAGGCAGAGAAAACTCTCTTCCGCGCCCAAACCTTGTGCGGCCAGCAAAGCCGAGATCTGCCTGAAGGTCATGCCTTCCGTCGCGGTGACGACATGACGCAGACCTTCTCCGCTGGTCAGCAGGTGTAACAGCGCGAGCGGAGAGAGAGGGATCGTAAACAGGTACTCCCCGCTCTTGATCTGGCGGTCCTCCCCCGTGAACCGCGCCCACCAGGTGAGCAGCCGAGCATTGGAGAGGAGGCCTTCAGAGACGAACTGCTGAGCGATTGTTCGCAGCATCCTTCCCTTGGGAACAAAGACAATTACCGGATGCTGCAGTGGGGGTCCAGGGGTGGCGAGAGACTGATAGAGAAAGAAGCCGGCGAAGCCACAAATACAGACGAGCAGAAGCACACCGGCTATCAGTCCTTGTTTCATCGGAGAAAAAAGTAACATCGGACTCTGCGCAACACAACGTCGTTCATTTTAGCTGACTGCTATCAGCATTCAGCTTTCAGCAAAAACAGGAAAAGGCTTCCTCGTGGGTCGTTTGCTCTTTGCATGGCCATTGCGGCAGTTCCGCCGTCAACAAGATGATGGGCCAACACTAGGGGTATGTGTGCCTCTTTCGACAGCGGTTTCCCATTCGGATGAAACCAGAGAGATCCTTCGTTGACACACACGATGAGTTCGGTGTATAGCGTTGATCGTTTGTTATATCAGTGAATCCGGACGCCAGTGCCAGTCAGGGTAAGCGAAAAGGGGGGCGTCCTCACAGTCAGGCCTAAAGGAGGCTCCCATGTCGATGCGCTCTGATCGGCAACCCGTGACCCGCCCAGCTTCCACGGGAGGCGGCGCCGCAATTGCTGCTGCGGTGGTGGCCGTGCTCCTGATGACCGCCTCGCTCGCTGTCGCGTTTCAGAGGACCGAGGACCGGCAACCCTGCGCCAGCTACGATCCTTTGCGTCAGCCCTTCTTTGGCGAAACGCACCTACACACGGGCCTCTCGTTCGACGCGAGCATTCGCCTCGTGCGTCCCATGCCGCACGACGCCTACCGTTTCGCGAAGGGCGGGTCGGTCGTGGGGACGGACCCGAATGGGTTCCCGACTCGCATCTACACACAAGATCGCCCGCTCGACTTCGCCGCGGTGACGGACCATTCGGAGCACTTCGGCGAGATGGGGGTGTGCAAGAGCGCGGATCTGCCGGGCCGCTTCTCGTTCGAGTGCCAGCTGCTCAACGGCTTCTGGTGGCAACCTGGGTTCTTCCCCGGCTCGGGGCAGCGGTCTCTCTCCACCGCCGCATTCAATCTGCTAGGCCTCTCGAACGTCGGGCCGAGCACCCTCAATACCCGCCTGCCGATGTGCGTGAACGGCCAGGCTGATTGCGTCGAGAGCGAGCAACGGGTGTGGGACGAGATCCAGGCGGCGGCCGAGGAGGCCTACGACCGGACCTCGCGCTGCTCCTTCACGAGCTTCATCGCCTACGAGATGACCTCGACGCCGCTCGGGCAGAACTGGCACCGCAACGTCATCTTCCGCAACGACCGGGTGGTGCAGCGTCCTATCACCGCCATTGACATAGCCCGCGAACCGAACCCCGATCCTAATACCGTACCGCCTCGTCAGATTGTGCCGAGGGGGCCGGATGTGAAGAAACTGTGGGAAGGCTTGCGCACGCAGTGCCTCGAGGCGGGCAACGGTTGCGATGTGCTCACGATTCCCCACAACTCGAACTTGGCTGGGGGCGCGGGCCCAATCCCGCCCATGTTCTTCGATCCGCCGACTAGGGCGTTCGCGGAGGAACGACAGTTCTTCGAGCCGCTGGTCGAGATCTACCAGGACAAGGGGAGCAGCGAGTGCCGCTGGGACCCGCGCTTCAAGGACGGTGTGGAGACCACCGACGAGCAGTGCAAGTTCGAGCTGCTCGACTCGCCCAGCATCCTCTCCGCTTCGGGCGTGACGGCTAGCGGGGGAGGGGCGGGCTCCCCTCCTCCCTCGGCGTTCAATGAGCGTATGTACGTTCGCAACATCCTCAAGGACGGCCTCCTCTTCGAGCAGAAGCTCGGCGTGAATCCCTTCAAGCTTGGGATCATCGCCGCGACTGACTCCCACAACGGCAACCCGTCGTACAACGTAGAGGACGAGCGATTTGGGGGCCACCTGGGGCTCGAGGATGCGATTCCGGTGCGGTCGCCCGCCACGATCCAGAATGGCTCCGGGGGCGTCGCTGTGGCGTGGGCGGAGGAGAACTCGCGTGACGCCATCTTCGAGGCTCTCGCGCGGAAGGAGACCTACGGCACGAGCGGCACGCGCCCTATCGTGCGCTTCTTCGGGGGCTGGGACTTCAACAAGGACGACTGCAAGACGAACTTCGTCGAGAAGGGCTACCAACAGGGCGTGCCCATGGGCGGAGATCTGCCCACGGCCCCCCCGCGCCATCCCAAGAAGGGGCCCATCTTCATTGCCGCCGCCTGGATGGACGACTACATTAAGACGCCGCTTCAGCAGATCCAGATCATCAAGGGTTGGGTCGAGCACGGGGAAACGCAGGAGGAGGTCTTCACGATCGCTGGGGATAAAAAAGCTCATGCCACGGTGGACGAGCAGTGCAACCGCGTCGGAGACGGCTTCAGCTCCCTCTGCGCGGTATGGGACGCCCCGACCTTCGATCCCACTCAGCCGGCCGTCTACTATGTCCGGGTACTCGAGAACCCGGTGTGCCGCTACAGCACGCTCTGGTGCCAAGAGAAATTTAGGGTAAACCCCCTCTTGTC
>JBGPOI010000248.1:0-7205 GCA_041487975.1 Binatia bacterium
GAGAAGATCGAACAGATCGCCCTATTGCTGCAAGGTGCGCTGTCAGCCGAGGCCAAGGTCGGGATCAAGATGAACGTATCGCAAGAACATCTCGATCGGGTGATGAGTATGCTCCCTAGCCTAACGGCCCCCACCGTCTCTCCGCTCTACAAGAGCAACTGGTTTGCGGTCGAGAGCATTATCAGTGAAGATGTGGTGCGTGAACTGATCCCCCGTTTGATCAAAAACGGCGCGGTCGGGATCATCGAGTACCCACTCAATAAGATCGTCTAGCGCAGGACAAAAAAAGGGGAACCTGAGTGGTTCCCCCGTGACTTTTTGTGCCAATGGCAGGGGCGCTGGGCCCAGCACCCCTATCCGTGCGAGGCTGATTACGCCGCGGCTTCCGAGTCGTAGCCAAGAGAGGTGAGAAACGCTTCCTTCTCCTCGCCCGGCATGATGTAAATTCCTTCCCAGCCGCACACCTCCTCGCACAGCTTGCAGCCCACACAGGTCTTCTCCTCGACCTGGACTCTGCCTAAGTACTGCGGCCCATTGTTCGGCGACGGAGAGATACAGTCGAAGGGACAGACATCGATACACACGCCGCAGCCGTTACAGTTATCCGGGTGGACAATGGCGATGGGGCGCTCGAGCCGCTTGAGCACATGGGTAATGTTGCCGAAAGTATCGAGGATCGCCAGGTCCGGGCAAATCACGCCACAGGCTCCGCAGTCGACGCAGAGGGTGGGTTCGATAAAGTATGACTTTTTCGGATCGCCGCTAATGGCTTTAGTCGGACAGCGCTTTTCGCAGGCGCTACAGCCTGTGCAATTCTCCGCGACAATGGTAAAGGGCATGGCCGTGTCTCCCTACTCCTGCATCTCTTTCAGGATTTCATCGGCGCGCCCCTCTTCAATTAACTGATCGTTCTTACGCGCTTCGCGGAACGCAAGCCAGGTGAAGAAAAACACTAACACCATCAAGCCGACAATGGGGATGTTGTCGGGCTTCAACATGATGGTGAGAAGCTGGTCAAGACCACTTTTTTCCATACGTTGCGGAAGGTAGCGAGTGCCCACGAGGTTGTCAATGAGGAGCGCCAAGGTTCCTCTTTCTCTCTTTGGGCAGGTACGCGCACGCTCCGCCGGTACAGAAAAGCACCTCCTCAGAGAGCCATGGCAGTCCGTCGCTTATATTCAGTATGAAACGAATTCATGGCACGCCCTCTTGTCTGCTCGTGCCTTTGACCGCTAATGAATACGGGAGATTTTATTCATCGGGTAGGATTCGTTCCCGCTAACCCTCCCCTTGCGGCGGTGCGGTTTTTCGGTATAAAGAGGGGCGATTCTGGCGGGAGAAGGGTAAGGAATTCTTATGCTTAGGTGGCTTCCGGAAGACGTTTCACCCTACGGACCGGGCATCGACGCGCTCTTTTACTTTATTTACTACATCACCGCGGCGGCTTTCATTCTGGTGACTGTCTTGATGATTTGGTTTCTCTTCAAGTACCGACATCAAGAAGGCCGCAGAGCCGTTTACTCGCACGGGAACACGACGCTCGAACTCGTCTGGACGGTGATCCCGGCTCTGGTCTTCATTAGCCTGGGGTTCGCCAGCAGGTCCAAGTGGGACGAAATCAAGATACATATCCCGGACACCGATACGGTGATTCAGGTGACTGCCAAGCAGTTCAACTGGGAAATCGTCTATCCCGGCCCTGACGGCAAGTTCAACACCGAGGACGATAAGCAGATCGACAACGATATCCATGTGCCGGTCGGCAAGCCCATCCGGGTGATTCTCAAGTCTCGCGATGTCATCCACGGCTTCTTCCTGCCGAACCTACGTTTCAAACAAGACGCGGTACCAGGCAGGGAAATCAACGCCTGGTTCCAGGCCAACAAGCCTGGCAAGTATGAGATCCCGTGCTCCCAGTTGTGTGGCTTCGGCCACTCTGGCATGAAGGGCTGGTTGTATGTGGACGGCCCCGAAGAGTACAAAAAATGGTACGATGCGCAGTGGCCCCAGGCCGCCACCGCGCAAGGACCCGCTGCCGAGGCGCATTCATAAAAAACAATTTGAACATGCAGAGGAGAGAGGTGTCCGATGAGTGAAGCAGGAGCAGTGGCAGCCCACGACACACACGCAGCCCATCACGAAGAGTTGGGTTTCATCCGCACGTATATTTTCTCGACCGATCACAAAATGATTGGTCGGCAGTTCCTGTTCATGAGCCTCGTCATGCTGGTCTTCGGCGGTCTCATGGCGATGATGATGCGCTGGGAGCTGGCGTGGCCGGAAAGCCAAGTCCCCTTCACCCAGTGGATTCCTGAGCCCTACATGTACGACGGGCATATGGACCCGGCTTTCTACAACTCGCTGTTCACTATGCATGCCACATTGATGATCTTCTTTGTGGTTATGCCGTTCATGGTGGGCGGGTTCGGCAATTTTTTGATCCCCTTGATGATCGGCGCGGGAGACATGGCCTTCCCGACTCTGAACATGATCTCCTTCTGGACCGCGGTGCCTGCCGCTATTCTGATCCTGTACAGCTTCTTCGTGCCTGGGGGGGCAGCGGCCGGCGGCTGGACTATGTACGTACCGCTCTCGGCCAAGGCTCAGTACACTGGCGTAGATTGGGGCGTGAATCTCTGGATCATCAGCCTGATCATTCTGGGCGTCTCCTCGCTGATGGGCGCGATCAACTACATCACCACCGTCGTCAACATGCGCGCGCCAGGCATGAGCTGGTTCCGCATGCCGTTGATGATCTGGTCGCTATTCGTCACTGCGGTCCTGCTGCTGTTGGCGCTCCCGGTGCTGACCGCCGCGCTGGCCATGTTGCTGTTCGATCGTACCATGGGCACGAGTTTCTTCCTCCCCGAAGGCGGCGGAGAGCCGCTCCTGTGGCAGCATATGTTCTGGTTCTTCGGCCACCCGGAAGTCTATATTCTGGTTCTGCCGGCGATGGGTGTCACTTCAGAAATTCTCTCAACCTTCTCCCGTAAGCCGATCTTCGGTTATCGGGCGATGGCGTTCTCGATGATCGGGTTGGCCTTCCTGTCCTGGATCGTCTGGGGTCACCACATGTTCGTGAGCGGGATGAACCCCGCGCTCGGCACCGCCTTCATGATTTCGACTATGGTCATCGCCGTGCCGTCGGCAATCAAGACTTTCAACTGGCTCGGTACTTTGTGGGGGGGGGATATCCACTTTACCAGCCCGATGCTGTTCGCCTTGGGCTTCGTCTCGAACTTCGTCATTGGTGGTTTGAGTGGTATCTACATGGCTTCCACACCGGTGGATATCTTCATTCACGACACCTATTTCATCGTGGCGCATTTCCACTACGTCGTGGCCGGGATCATCTTTGGCATGTTCGCCGCCTTGTATTATTGGTTCCCCAAGATTTTCGGTCGCATGATGAACGAGACCCTGGGGAAGATCCACTTCGCGTTGACGTACATCTTCTTCAACGGCGCCTTCTTCCCCATGCACTTCCTGGGTGTGGCCGGCCATATGCGCCGCATCTATAACCCGATGCAGTACGAATTCCTCCAACCCATGCAGTGGTGGAATGTTTTCATCACCATGAGTGCGTTCTGCCTCTTCGTCTCACAGTTCGTTTTTATCTTCAATTTCTTCTGGAGCTTGGTCGCGGGAAAGAAGGCCGAGCGCAATCCGTGGCAGGCAAACACTTTAGAATGGACCGCGCCTTCCCCGCCGGGGCATGGCAACTTCGACGTGACCCCGACCGTCTACCGCGGCCCGTACGAGTACAGTTCACCGTTGGTGAAAGAAGACTGGCTACCCCAGGACCGCCGGCTGGGCCCCGAAGCCGCGGTCGCGGGGCATCACTGAGAAGCTGCGCATGACTCCGCGGTCCCCCTTCGACAAGCCTGTCCTGAGCGAAGTCGCAGGGCTCAGAGTGACCGGGTTAGAGAGTAGCTTTTCAAGAACCGTTCGTGCTGAGCTTATCGAAGCATGAACGGAGTTCCCCAGAATGAAAAAACGATGAAAGGCACTGTCCGACATGCAGCAGAGCCAGACTCTCCCTGGCCTCACCGTCTCGCTCTGCTGACCGCGGTTGCCACCTTTCCGCTCCTCTTTGTCGGCGGCTTGGTGACCAGCACCGGAGCTGGGTTGGCCGTGCCGGACTGGCCCACCACGTTCGGGTACAACATGTTTTTGTACCCGTGGTCGCAAATGGTCGGCGGGATTTTCTATGAACACAGCCATCGACTGATCGGATCAGTCGTCGGCTTCCTGACTATCCTGCTCGCGGCAACTCTCTGGTACAAAGAATCGCGCCAGTGGTTGCGGTGGCTCGGTCTCGTCGCGCTCGGCGCCGTTATTGCCCAAGGGGTGCTTGGCGGGCTGCGTGTGGTCCTCTTACAGCAGACACTCGCGATCGTTCATGCCTGTTTCGCGCAGGCGTTTTTCGCTTTGACCGCCAGTCTTGGCCTGCTAACCTCCACGGAGTGGAAGACACCGCCTGTCAAGAAAGTCTCGGCAGATGCAAGCCGAGTGCAGCATCTCGGTTTGCTGACCAGCGGTTTCCTCTATGGTCAACTCATTCTCGGCGCGATTCTCCGCCATACCGGGGAGTGGGCGGATATGCACATCCTGGGAGCGGTTCTGGTCGCCATCCATGTCCTCCTGCTTTCTGCCCGAGTGCGTCGGAACCATGAAGACATGCCGGTGCTCGTCCGCTCCGCCACACTCTTACGCAGCCTGCTCGTGCTGCAACTGGGACTAGGGCTGGGAGCTTACCTGGGCAAGTTCACCGTTTCCGGGGCGTTCCTCAATCCGTTTCTGGTGGTCTTGGCAACCAGCCACGTTGTGGTTGGCGCGTTGATGTTGGTAACCTGTATACTTCTTACCCTGCGCGCGTATCGATTATTGGACCTCTCGCAACCTGTGGTGCGGTCGCTTGGCGTTGGAGAACAGATCCCGGCGGTCCAGATCTCATCCCGATAAAGAGAGAACTGAAAAATGACAGAAACACTGGTCATCACCTCCGAGCGCGTCCGGCGCCGCACCCTGGATTATATTGAACTCACCAAGCCGCGCGTCATCGTCATGATTTTACTCACGACCATGGTCGGGTTCTACCTTGGCTCTCTGGGCGAGCCGGACTATCTGGGACTGTTGCACACGCTTCTCGGTACTGCACTCGCGGGCGGAGGAACCCTCGCGCTTAACCAAGTCATTGAACGCGAGGCTGACGCGAAAATGCACCGCACAAGATTGCGACCTCTGCCTGACGGGAGGATACAACCACTGGACGCGTTGGTATTCGGCGCACTAATCACACTGGGTGGGCTTGTGTATCTGACCCTGACGGTCAACCTTCTCAGCGCCCTGGTCACTGCCACGATCGTCGTCAGCTACCTGTTTGCCTACACCCCCCTCAAGAAAAAGACCTCCTTGTGCAGCATCGTCGGGGCGATCCCGGGAGCGCTGCCGCCGGTCATCGGCTGGACCGCCGCCAGAGAAACCCTGAATCTCGAAGCCTGGGTCCTGTTCACCATCATGTTTCTCTGGCAGATGCCGCACTCCCTGGCCATCGGCTGGTTGTACCGGGAGGATTATGCCCGCGCAGGATTTCGTCTCCTGCCGGTGGTCGATCCCGACGGGAAAAGCACCGGTCGGCAGATCGTTAGCAATTGCTTGGCTTTGCTGGCGGTGGGCCTGATTCCCACCCTTATTGGATTTACCGGAGTAACGTATTTCTTTTGTGCCTTGGCGTTGGGCGGCATCTTCCTCTGGTACGGTGTCCTTCTCGCGCTCTCCTGCTCGCAGGCAGCCGCCCGCCGCCTCTTGTTTGCTTCTTTAGTCTATCTGCCGGTTCTTCTTGCAGTGATGGCGTTCGATAAAGTTCCTTTTTAGCAGCAGAGGGAGTTCATCGGCGTGAACTGGGTCAGCCGGATACAGCAACAAGCAGTGAACCGCACCCTAGGAATTGGCCTGGCAGTGTTCATCGCTGCTTATTTTGTCGCGACCATCTTTTTTATCATTTTCGAATAACCGCCCTTCAGCCAAGAGAACCTTATGCCCCGCGGAGCCGCAGTCCAGCAAAGGATAGACTACCCCACCGGGCAGGAAACACCGGTCCCGAGCTTCGGCGGAGGTCCCCCTCCCCCTTCGTCTTTACGTCCGCCGGTCAGTAACGCTCGCCTGGGCATGCTCATGCTTATCGGTGCGGAAACCATGCTCTTCACTGGGTTGACTGGCGCCTATGTGATGTTTCGTCTCGGCAGCGTCGCGTGGCCTTCCGCGCACCTCTATCTGCCCGTGGGGGTGACGTGGATCAATACCTTCGTGCTGCTCTTCAGTTGTTACACCATGCGTGGGGCGCTTAAGGCGGTGCGGGCCGACAACCAGCAAGGATTGGTTAAGCGCCTGAGTATTACTGGTCTGCTCGGCACCGCATTCCTCAGCATACAAGGATATGAGTGGAGCCAGCTTATCCGTGACGGACTCACGATCTCGACGGGTGTTTATGGAGCAACTTTCTACACTCTGATCGGTTGCCACGCCCTGCACGTGTTTGCCGCGGTCATCTGGCTGTTAGTCGTCATCTGGCTAGCACGACGAGGAAAGTTCTCGGTACATAATCGCGTTGGGGTCGAGATCTGCGGCATGTACTGGTATTATGTTGGCGCGCTCTGGATAGTCCTGTTTACTCTTGTCTATCTCAACTGAGCAAGGAGCTTGACAGCATGCGTACCTCACGACACAATCCCGCCGTGACTTCGGCTCGCAATCTCACAATAGTTTTTCTGGTTGCGTGTTCGCTGGCCGTGACGTTCTCCACCCAAGTTCTGGCGCAAGGGTGCGCGATGTGTCAAACCCTCATGCCACAGGCCAATGAGCCAATGGCCCGTGGCATGTTCTGGAGTGTACTCTTTCTCATGAGCGCACCCTTCACCGTCGCAGCTTCAATCGGTGGGTGGCTGTTCTATCAATACTGGAGCGCACGCCGGGCGCAGTGGACGGCCGCGCCGGTTTTACCTTTACACTTGGCATATGCCCAGAAGGAGGGTTAGTCGTGAGTGAAGCGGCAGCAGTTTTGCACTCGTACGTAGAGGTCCAACCAGCCGAAACCCCGCTCACCCCGGAGAGTTGGGGGAAGCTGGGCATGTGGGTCTTTCTCGCCGGTGACGCCATGTCGTTCGGCGGGCTTCTCGCCGGTTATGGCGCGCTCCGCGCCGGCA
>JBGPOI010000249.1:0-7204 GCA_041487975.1 Binatia bacterium
CAGTACCCCACAGGGCTAAAGGTAACCGATGAGCAGATGCGCACCTTGAACTTATTTCCCGCGGACTTCCCTGGCGCAGACTGGAATTATACCCTCAAGCCCAGACATCCCTAAATAGTCACTTATTAATTTACAACTGCTAAGAGACCTTGGTGCAAGCCGCGATAGCCGCTTGGCTGTGGGTTCGTGTTGTAGTCTTCGGCCTCACCATCGAGGACGGCAAGCCGCTTTTTCTTTATGAACTCGCAGAATATTTGGCGAGCATCTCCTACGTCTCTCAGGTAAGGTATAAGAAAACGCCCCCCTGCGAAATCCTTTATCCTGCTGAGAGCGTTATCGAACGTGATCGTCTCGCCTTTCTCAACAGCGCGCTGAAAGATTCGTTCGATTTTACTGACGACACGACTAGGCCGTTTGCCTGCTCTGATAGAAACGGGAATCCATCCGCACCTTAGCTTCCGTTCGAGTACGCCTGCCGCTTCCTCCAACAGGCGGTCTCCGAGTCGTAGGGCCTTTAGTGCGAGATCTCGCTTATGGGAAATCGCGTCGTAATGTTCTGGAAGGGGAGAGGAGGACGACGCACCCATGTTGCTTAGCAGTTATTGGTCAGCCAAGTCAGGGCGTCACGCTGTGATCGAAAAGGGCCAGCGACCCAACTGAAGCCTAAATAATTTCTAACCTGCCGGATTATGCACACGCCGCTAACCACTTGTCGGAGCACATGCCACATCAACAACCACTCACCACAGGTTAGCTTAGGCAGGCTAAGCTAGGAGAGGCTCAGGTCTCACTTGTTCCCAGCCTGAGAATTCTGGGAAAGCTTCTCTGAGGTCGTTGAGACCTTGTGCTCGCGCAATGACGACGTCATATGCCTCCGCAGGAAACTGGGCTTCTAGCTCCTTCACCTTTCCCAGAGTGGCATTATCTACGGCGTCGAGACGATCACCAGTGACTTTCTTCTCGTCCGGGCCTTCAACGATTGCTTGCACTCGTCTGCTGAGAAGTTCGGCAACAATCACGAAATTTCGCTTCTCTGTCTTTCTCATACCTCCTTTCCTCCTTTCTCTCTTTACCCTGTCGTGTACTCTTGAGCTTGCCATGTTGTCAATTTCCTCTTAAGGTAGAACTCGTTAAAAAGCAAGCAACGTGGCCAGGGCTGAACTTTTAAGGAACGGCAACTTTTCATTAGGACACTACCCAGAGTCTTGGAGCATTGCACATAAAACTCACCCTCGAGTACGATGGCACGAACTACCACGGCTGGCAGCTACAGCAGAACGCTGTAACACTCCAGGGTACGCTTGAAGCAGTACTCAGGCAGCTGTTCACTGAATCCCCCGTGCGTGTCCGCGTGGCCGGTCGGACCGACGCCGGAGTTCATGCCCTCGGACAGGTCGTCTCGTTCAAGAGCAAGAAGGTAGCGGATCTCTATCGTCTTCAGCGCAGCCTCAATGCACTCTTACCGCACGACATCGTGGTCACTCGCCTCGAAGCAGTACCTGACACCTTCAATCCTCGTCGCGATGCACTCAGTCGGACATATCGCTATCGCATCTGGAATCATCTCTGGCCATCGGCCATCTGGGCACGCTATTCCTGGCACGTACCGTTTCCCCTCGATCGCGATGCCATGGACCGGGCGGCTGGGTTACTGGTCGGCGATCACGATTTCTCTTCGTTCCAGGGATCCGACTCGGTCCAGCACAACCCCTACCGGACGGTCTTGCGCAGTACAGTCCGTCACGTGGACGACTTTCTCGTGTACGAGGTCGAGGCACGTTCGTTCCTGCGTCACATGGTACGCAATATCGTCGGCACGCTGGTCGATGTCGGCCGTGGCGCGCTGAGTGTCGAGGATTTTGCCTGCATCCTGGCCGCGCGCGACCGCACACGCGCCGGACTGAACGCCCCGCCGCAGGGATTGTTCTTGCTCGAAGTGAAGTATTAGAGGCATCTATGCCACCGAAAGACCTCACTTCTCGTTATCCCTACTATGTCCTGGGCGTGCTGTTCTGCGTCAACGTGTTGAATCTCACCGATCGTCAGGTAGTGTACATTCTCTTCCCCTTGCTCAAGGCTGACCTCCAGTTCACCGACACACAACTTGGCGCGCTAGGCGCCCTCCCCTTCGCTCTGTTTTACAGCTTCATGGGCATCCCCCTCGGCTGGCTCGCCGATCGCTGGCATCGCATCCGGCTGATCGCGCTCGGCCTCACGGCCTGGAGCGGGCTGACTACCTTGTCCGGCATGGCGCGCGGGTTCTGGTCCCTCTTTTTTGTTCGTGTCGGTGTCGGGATCGGCGAGTCGTCCTGCGCGCCGGCGGGGCAAACCATTCTCAGTGACTATTTCCCCCCGGCCAGACGGTCCACGATCCTCGCCATGTTCAATTGCGGGGTACCGATTGGTCACGGCTTGGGTCTGTACCTCGGCGGACACATCGCCCAGCACTGGGGCTGGCGTTGGGCGTTTTATGTGCTCGGGGTTCCCGGCCTCTTACTCGCGCTGTTGGTAGCGAACTTAAGAGAACCAGTCCGTGGTCAAATGGAAGAGCAGCGCAAGCCGGAGCCAAGTGAGAACTCGCGCAGCGCGGTCAAACAGTTACTCACGACGATCCGCGCTACACCGACCTTGCGCTGGCACTTTGCCGGGATGGCCTTGATCGGCTTTGCCGTGAACGGCGTCGCGATCTGGCTGCCGACGTTCTTGGTGCGGGTCCGCGGCATGAGCGTGGAGACCGCCGGCGAGGTCGCCGGCCTCAGTGCAATTGTGGCCGGGCTCCTCGGCACCTTTCTCGGCGGGGTGCTCGCCGACCGCTGGATGGCTCGGCGCAGGAATGCGCGGATGTTCATCCTGGTCGTGCGCAGCCTTTTGGTTATTCCCTTCCTCCTTGGCATGCTTTTTATTCCTTCATCGGTGCTGCTGACCGCGGTGATCGTCGTCGGCAGTTGCGTGAGCGCAGTGTGGTTCGGTCCCGCCGCGGCAGTCGTGCATGACTTGGTGGAACCGGAGATTCGTTCCATGGCGGTCGCGGTGTACGTATTGGCAATTAATCTTGCGGCGGGTGTCTCTCCCATTCTCATCGGCAAGATCACCGATCTCAGCGGAGATCCACTCTTCTTGCAATATGCCTTGCTCATCTCGCCAGCGGGCGACCTGCTCGCCGCCATATGTCTTTATTGCGGCTCGCGCCACCTCGTCGCAGACCTCCAGGCGCGAAGGCAGGCAGCGGCCACAGCATAGTCTGTGCTTCGACAAGCTCGGCACGAACGGTTACCTCATAAAGTCCTCTCCCTTACCCGGTCACCCTGAGCTTGTCGAAGGGTGACTACAGGCATTGACAGCGCCATCCCGTTCACAGACAAGAGTATTTTATGGATCTGCTCCGAGACATCCGGGCTGCGCTTACTCCGCACGGTTTGAACCTCATCGGGACCGCAACTGTCGCCGCCTACGAAGCCCTGGTGCCCGTCCAATACCACGTCGCTGCGCTCCTGCCCCAGGCAAAAACCGTGGTCGTGATTGGCAACGGGGGGGGCGAGTTCTGGGCCGGACTCCGTGCGTATTGTCACGGGAAACCGGAGTATCTGCGGGAACACGCGCATCCCCTCGATGACTACACGAGCGAGATCATCGAAACCACGCTCGGGCCTTTTCTGCAGCGCTCGGGCGCGGTTTATCGCTATCTCTATCCGTTCCGCTTTTGGACCGAACCAGTGTCATTCATGCATCTGGCGCGCGCCGCCGGCCTGGCTGGCCCCAGCATTCTCGGTGTCGTGATTCATCCAGTGTATGGCCCCTGGCTCGCGCTGCGCGCGGCGCTGCTCATCGACCAGGACCTTTACGCCCCACCAGTTGCCCCCGGTTTCGACCCTTGCCCGACCTGCCGCGAACGAGCTTGCCTAGTGGCCTGCCCCGCCAGTGCGGTCAGCATAGAAAAAGGGTGGGATATTCCCGCCTGCGTGCAACACCGGCTACAATCGCCCAACGATTGCACGCACCATTGCCATGCACGTTATGACTGCATCTATGGTCGTACGCACCGCTACCCGGCTGACGAGTTGCAGTATCATCAGCAGCGCAGCTTCACTGAGATGCGGAAGTACTTTGAGAAACACTGACGGCTGAAGGCCGAGCACCCATCTGCCTGACTTGTCTTCAGAGCAACGATCTGTTAGGGTTTATGTGTTGTCCGGATTCTTCCGGTTGTTATACTGAGTTGGTTCGAGAGAGATCAGGCCCCTGGAACCGTACTCATGGTTCCCGGGGCCTTTTTTTGTTCTCAGGAGGAGACAATGGCAACGAAGTTGTATGTGGGTAATCTCTCTTTCAACGCGACGACTGCGGACCTCGAGGCGCTTTTTGCGCAGGTCGGTGCGGTTACCTCAGTGAATATCATCACTGACAAGTTCTCTGGACAGTCGCGCGGGTTCGGCTTTGTCGAGATGGAGAGCAACAAGGACGCGCAGACGGCGATTGAACGCTTCAACGGCTACGAACTCCAGGGGCGGGCTCTCACAGTCAACGAGGCCAGACCCCAAGGGGAGCGGTCGGGCGGTGGGCGTTCCTCGTTCGGTGGCGGTGGCGGTGGTGGTGGCGGCGGCGGCGGCGGACGACCTGGAGGGTCCGGCGGCGGACGCGGTGGTCGGCGCTGGTAACCAGCGAGACGATTCGTTCGGGATTACCTAGTCCTCTATAATTGTCATTCCCAACATGGCCAGCCCCGCGTGGCCCACAGCGCCACGCGGGGCTTTTTGTTTTCGCGCTCCCGGTTCCCCTGGAGATTTCCCTCTATGTAGGGCACGCACGGCAGGACTGCACTCTGCCCCCCTCATGCGTAGGAAAGCGTGGAGCGCTGGCTGGAGGTAGCAATGGTAGGAGTACGTCGTGGTCGAGGCAGGTCACAGCGACGGACGGGCCCGAGACCGCCAAAGACGGAAAAGACAGACGCGATCGAGTTGACGGGCAAAGTGATCGAAGTCTTGCCGAACGCGTTCTTTCGTGTCCGCCTCGAGAACGAGCATCTGGTGTTAGCCCACGTTGCCGGCAAGATGCGGAAGTTCTTCATCAAAATCATTCAGGGCGATACCGTCACGGTACAACTCTCTCCCTATGATCTAGAGCGCGGGAGGATTACCTTCCGCCATCGCTAGCACCACGCCGGCGCAGCGAGCACAGGTCGCTGCGCGCGGAGGGCGCGATAGAATACTTGGCCTGATTCTGCCAGATCCCTTTTACAAGCGAGACAACGCTTCCTGCCAGTGCTCCTCCAACTCCTGGCTTTCCACGTCTGAAAGAGACTGGAGGCGGGGATGGGGGTCGAGTAGCGTTCCGGCCGTCGGATGGATATAGCGTCGGTGTTTGTCGGAAAAAAACACCAGAGCGCCGGCGGGCAATAATTGCCGAGACGAGAAATAGTAACTCGATTCCGTGCGATAAGCCTTCATGGAGGGAATCTCCTTCCCCGCCCGCGAAACGGGCATGAGCGGATCTCGTGTAGCGGCGTCGAGGGGCACCGATGCTCCACCTGTTTGCCGCCATCCTCGGTCACCAGAAGATGGCCACGAGCGGACAGAAGAAAGCACAGTGGCAATACCGATCGTGCTCCGCGGCAGCAATTCCGCAAAAATAAGCGCGCCGAGCCTTCGCACTCTACGCTCGTCCGCCGCGAAAGACGAGCCGTGGACCCGGTGTGGCTGGGAAGGCCTCGTATCTATACCTGTTGGCATCTGAACTCCTGTCCGCTAGGCAGAGGAGGGATGTTTCTGCCAGCAGTATTTTTTCCGGGATCGTCAGTGAAGGCTTCCAGACGATATAGTAATAAAAACTCCGACGCAAGCTACTTGGGCTGGACGCTTGGTCGCTCCTTCACCCGGCGACGGTCTCGCTGCGAGGACAAGCGAGAAACGATCAGTTGACGGGGCAAAGCGTGCGATATACAAGCAAGAGCCCGCGCGGGACTTCAACGGCGTCAATTCATACTGGAGGGCAAGCGCATGTACCCGGTTCACCCTCGCCACCAGACATCTAGTCTACACTCACCCGTACTCACAGCCAGACACTTTCTTATCGGTTCTCTTTCGTATCTGGTGATTCTCCTTGGCGGAATCGTGACGGGCAGCGAGCCGCGCAGTTCGATGACACCCCCCCACACGCAGCGAAGGAGTCCGGTGGCCAGTACTGACCTGCTCGGGGCGAGTCGCGGCCGCCTGCGCACCGGAGAGACGCGCCAAACGCCGCGCATCACTCCCGAGCAGGCGGCGGCATTCGCGGTCAATGACCTGCACCCGACCCCCGAAGGCTACATGCTGCGTCACCCTCGGCACCTCGCCAGCTTCACTCGCGATGGAGTGCACTTCACCGCCCGGCGCGGCGGCCTGGAGTGGCATTGGCAGTTAACCCACATAGGGACGAATGAAGCGCCTCTGCGGGAAGTCGAGTTAGGAGCAGTTCCTCCGGTCCAGGATGCAATCGGAACAGTAAGTTACATCCTGGGCGAAGGGATCGTCGAGCACTACCGCACGCAGGCGCGCGGGCTCGAGCAGCAGTTCGTCATTACACGGCCCTTGGCATTGGCAGGAGCGGATCTGGTGATTCGTGGGCAAGTGCAGAGCGCGGGAACGTTTGCGGCTACACCGCAAGGGTGGGAGTGGCGGACAGAGCAAGGGGCAGTGAATCTGGGCGCGGTGAAGGTCGTTGATGCGACCGGGCAAACCGTGCCGGCGACGATGGAGGTGACGGCGGAGGAAACTCGTATCACTGTGGCCGGCACGGCGCTGGCGCAAGCGACGTACCCGGTGACGATTGATCCCGAGATTGGCGCCAACGACTTCCGCATCAGCGATATGGGGCCGGACGGGGATCCGCACTTCAACGTCTTCGATCCGGCGATCGCCTATAACAGCACCAACAACGAGTACCTGGTCGTGTGGAGCGGAACGGACAACACCGGCTTGTTGGTCGACGGCGAGTCGGAAATCTTCGGCCAGCGTATCAACGCGGAGACCGGCGCGGAGGTAGGGGAGAACGACTTCCGCATCAGCGACATGGGACCCGATGGAAATCCAAACTTTGACGCTCGCACCCCGGCCGTGACCTATAACAGCACCAATAACGAATACCTGGTCGTGTGGAGCGGAGACGACGACACTCTTCCTCTCATGGACAACGAGTTTGAAATCTTCGGCCAGCGGCTTGATGCCGCGAC
>JBGPOI010000250.1:0-7203 GCA_041487975.1 Binatia bacterium
GCTGCCCGCGGTAAGGGATAGTCTTTTTTGTCAAACGTCTGATCGTAAGCTCCAGGGTAAGGCACGCCGGTCAATGTTCCGCTCAGGTCATAAGTCCAGCCGTGATACGGACAAACAAAGACGCGGGTGTTGCCGCGCTCCACTGGGCAAACAGTAGTGCCGCGATGGGCGCAGCGGTTGAGCAGCACCGAGACCTGCTGGTCCTTTCCTCGCACCATGATAACAGGTTGTTCGCCAATGAAGCGCGTCACGAAGTCCCCCGACTGGGGAATCTCGCCGTCGTGACCGACAAACACCCAGCCGCGATAAAAAATCTTCTCCATCTCCTCCGTGAAAATACGCGGGTCGGTATAGAGCGAGGCATGGATGCGGTCTTCCGCAATCAGAGCTTCGTAGTGCGTAGCCATCTCCTGCTGCATGGGATTCCTCTCGGTTGGTTCAGTGGGTCAGCGGAACGCCGACACATTACCGATTTACATTCCCAGTGACCAGATCACCCCGTGCATCCAGATAAAGGGGCATGTCACACCACGTGGCGATTCAAAAAGGACTCACCAGCCTGCTGCAAGTGCACCCGTTCATGCTTCGACGGGCTCAGCACGAACGGGTAGGATACAGCCTCGTCAGCGGCTCCGTTCGCCCTGAGCTTGTCGCGAAGGGTGAACGAGGGGAGCAGCTTTTCTTGCTGCCTTGTAGTCGATCAGAGTAGGGTGCATTTATGCACCGTTCAGATGGTGCACAGGGCGCCTCCTACTGCCGTGTCTACACTAAAACTGTGCAGACTGGCAGCGGGTGCCACTGGCGGCTTTGTCCGCCAGTGCGAGGCGTTGCCACGGGCAGGCAAGCTGCCCGTGGCACACAAGATCGAGCCCAGCATACATTTTTAAGATAGACACGGCACTACGTGTTACGTCAACTCCTCCAGCAGCGCCCTCGCCTCTTTCAGGTCCGCCGTGTCAAACCCTTCAGTGAACCAGTCGTAGATTTCTGTCAGCAGCTTTCGAGCTTCATCCTTCTTGCCCTGTTGCTGCCACAGCCGACTCAAGCTCATCACCGCACGCAGTTCCAGTGACTTCGCGCTCTGGCGGCGGGCAATCTCGATAGCCTTCTGAAAACACGCTTCGGCTTCCGTTTGGGGATTAGGTGGAACTTGAAACCTGGAACCTGAAACTTGAAACTTTTGCAGCGTAAGCTCCCCCTTGATCTGATACAACTTTGCCTCGCAGAAACGCTCTCCAGTCTTGTCTACACAAGCCTGCGCTTCAGCTAAGACGGTCAGTCCTTCTTCGACCTGCTCCACTTTGCCATACGCTTCAGCCAGCATGACAAGATAATGTGACTGCTTTGCTCCCGTAGCTTGGTAGGCAGCCAAACCCTGGCGTATCTGGGGAATGCCTTCTTTCCCCTGTCCCTGTTCGGCCAGCGCCCAACCGCGCATGATAGTTCCTGTCGCTAACGCTTGCGCAAACCCTTGCTCGGTCGCAAGCGTAATAGCTGCCTCTGCTCGTTCTTGTACCGCCTGTCTTTCCCGGCGGAACATATGGAGCCAAGCGGCCCAGTTAAAAGCGAAAGCCAGGCTCAAGGGATGAGAAAGCTCCCGAGCTAGGGTGAGCGCTTCCTGATTTCTCTTCAAGGCTTGGTCCGGATAGCCGAGTATCCACAAGACCCAAGCTAGCCAACGGCGACTGCTTGTCCCAAGATCCAGCCCGATGAAGAGAGATTGAGAGCTGTGCTGTTGGGAGTCGTAGAGGGCTAGGCCTTGCTCTAAGTACTCCCGGGCTGGGACAAACTCTCCCTGGGAGAACAAGGTCTGTCCCAGCGCATAATGGGCCTGTAGAAGGAACTGGGGATCCTGCGAGATCTGAGCCAGTCTAAAGAGCTGTTCCCCCAGCTCACGCGCCGTCTGTAACTCTGCTCGTAGCAGAAAAGATACCCACAGCCCCACCAACACAGGAAAAGTTTGAGGAGTCTCGCCTACCTGCTGACACAGTTCTCGGGCTCTAGTGTAGGCTCTTTCCACCTCGGGAGCTGCGTAGCCCTTAGTAGCCATCAGCGGAACACCTAGAGCAACTTGCAGCATCAGTTCTTGTCGCACGCGCTCAGGGGCGTCCGGTAAGGTTTTGAGCAAATCCAAGGCAGCGGCAAGGTGACTGATCGCCTCCGTATAAACCGACCGCTGCCCGGCCTGCTGCCCGGCAAGCTGAAGATAGGCGATCGCCTTCTGGGTATTGCCGCTGCGGCTGTAGTGATGCGCCAGCTCGCTGTAGTGATCTTCTAACCGACTGTGATACAGCGTCTCGATCGCCTGGCCTGTCCGTTCGTGTAGCACCTTGCGCCGCTCTAGCAACAGCGAGTTGTACGCGACTTCTTGTGTCAGTGCATGCTTGAAGACGTACTCCGGCTCGGGAAACGCCGACTGTTCGTAGATGAACTCGGCGGTTTGCAGATGTGAAAGAAGGCGGAACAGGTCGTCTTCGGACTTGTCTACCACTTGCTTGAGCAAGCTCAGGGAAAATTCTTTGCCGATTACCGCCAGAGTTTGTAAGAGAGCTTTTTCTTCAGTCCCTAGCCGGTCGATGCGTGAAGTCAGAACGCCTTGCACGGTGGACGGGAGACGGAGGTCAGCGAATGAACGGGCCAGCGAGGGCGTACCGCTGTGCGCCCCTCCATCTCTTACCAATACGCCTTGCTCAAACAGCGCCTGCACCATTTCTTCCATGAAGAATGGCGTGCCTTCGGTCTTCTCCAAAATGAACTGTTTGAATGGTTGTAACGCGGCGCTGTCGCCGAGCAGAGCGGTGAGGAGTTCCTGAGCATCTTCTTCTCCCAGGGGATCAAGGCGCAACTGCGTATAGTAAGTCTTGTTGCCCCAGTCATGACGATACTCGGGGCGGTAATTCACCAACAACAAGATGCGCGCAGTGGCGAGGCTCTCGCTCAATAACAAGAGGAACGCCTGGGTCTCGTTGTCGAGCCAATGCAGGTCCTCGAAGATCAGAATCAGCGGCTGATTCAGACTCTCGCGCACCAGTAGCCGCTTGATTGCCTCTAACGTTCGCTTGCGCCGAATCTGTGGGTCCATCTGCTGGAGAGACGAGTTGGATTCGGAGACGGACAAGAGAGCAAACAAGTAGGGTAGGGTGTCTTCCAGCGCGCGGTCGAGTATCAGGACCTTTCCCGCTATTTTCTCACGAATGTGGCGCTCGTCATCCTGAGGAGTGATGTGGAAGTAGCCCTTGAGCAAATCGATCAGCGGCAGGTACGCATAGGCTTTGCCGTGCGAGACCGAGAAGGTCTCCAACACCAAACGCTCGCGCTGGGAACCCAGCTTGAACTCATGGAACAGCCGCGACTTGCCAACTCCCGGTCCGCCCACTACCGCGACGATCTGCCCGTGGCCAGCCTGAGTGAGTTCCAAGGCTTTCTTCATCTGCCCTAACTCACTTTGGCGACCGACAAAGCGCACCAGTCCGCGTCGCGCCGCCACTTGGAGTCGCGTGCGCAACGGACCCACCCCCAGCACTTCGTAGATATTGATTGGCTCGCTGACTCCTTTAACTCGCGCCGCGCCGAGTGAGGCAAACTCGAAATAGCCTTCGCTTAATTTGTAAGTATGCTCGCTCACCACGATCGAGCCGGGCGTGGCCAGGCTTTCCATGCGCGACGCTAAACTGGTCGAGTAGCCGATGGGGGTGTACTCGGTGTGCAGGTCGTCCTTGCGGATCGAGCGCAACACGACATCGCCGGTGTTGAGGCCGACGCGAATCTGGAAGTTGATGCCTTTCTCACGGCGCAAGGTCTCAGCGTAGCGTTTAATCTCCTCCTGCATGCGCAAAGCGGCATACAGGGCTCGCTGCGGATGATCCTCGCAGGCGATGGGCGCGCCGAAGAAGGCGAAGATACCGTCGCCGGTGGACTGGACGACATAGCCTTCGTAGCGATGCACCGCGTCCATCATCAGCTTGAGGGCGGGATCAATAATATGTTGAGCTTCTTCGGGGTCGAGGTCTTCGATGAGACTCACCGAGCCTTTGATGTCGGCAAACAGAGCGGTGATGGTTTTGCGCTCGCCCTCAGACGTGCCGCGAGCTTCCATGGCACTCTGTTCGGCGAGAATCCGCTCCGCCAAATGTGGAGGAGTCCAGCGTCCGGGGTCCGAAGTCCGAAGTCCAAGCAAGTTTCTTTCCTTTTCCCCTCTTTCCCTTTTCGCCTTTTCCCCTTTTGCTTCCCCTCTCACCCACACCAGAACTTTGCCGTCCTCATCAACGGCCAGCCGTTTGGCGTCGATGAGTTCGGCTTTCAGGTCTTCGAGGTATTCGTCATCCAGAGCGAATTGCCGCTTGAGTGCTCGATACGATACGCGCCCTTCGCGCTGGAGGAGGGCGCGTACCTGATCCAGCAGCTCGTAAAACTGCATCGGGCTTCTCCAGTACAGCCTGAGGCTACAGTAGATTAAACCTTTTCAGCACCTCAGCGACTTTCTCATCGCTCTGGCTGAGGGCACGTAGGGCGTCCAAAAGAGAACGAAGGCTTTGACGGTTCTGTGAGAGGTCTTCTGCGATTTGCTTGGTCTTTTCCTCAAAGGGACGGATCATCGTTCTGCGGTCCCAGAGAGCGAAGCCGATGGTGAGGACTGCCAAAGCGGTGAATGCTCCGAGGATACCCAGCATGACATTGATCACGCGGTCAAACTGAGCATCGATACGGTCGAATTGCTTGTTCATATCCTCTCGGAGTTGGCCTATGCGGGAGTAGGTTTCTTGCCTCAGGTTCCCCATCTCCTGCCGCAGTCGCGCTATGGCCTCGGTATTAGCCCGGACCCCCGCCTCTAGCCGGGTTAAGCTCTCAATGAGTTCCCGCTCCGTGATTCCCGGCGCCCGTTGAACGGCGAATGCCGGAGAAGAGCAGAGAAGAGAGAGCAGAAGGGCAAGGGCGGCCCAGGTCGCTTTCATGTCCGCTATGAAAGGACACTTCCTGTTGGAAGTCAATCCTAATCCCCAACCACCTCTTCCCCCACTCTGGGCGTGGACTGCACTACTACTGGCCGTCGCAGCCGCCCGGCCCAGCGTTGCAAGGCGGGGATTAACCGCCCGAGCCGTACTTCCAAGTCGTCGAAGAGCGAATAGGCAACTGGGGTCACCAGCAGTGTGATAAGCAGGCAGAGACTTTGCCCACCGATCACCACCACAGCGATACCGCGGTGGCTCTCCGCCGCCGGCCCTTGGCCGAACAGCACGGGGATCATGCCTGCCACTAGGGCAAGAGTGGTCATCAAAATGGGACGGAGCCGCTCGCGGTTGGCGGTAATAATCGCTTCGTCGCGCGGCATGCCTTGGGCGCGTAAGTTGATGGTATGATCGACTTGCAAGATCGAGTTCTTCTTGATGATGCCGAAGAGCAACGATACACCCAGGATGCTGAAAATCGCCAACTGCTGATCGGCAATCCACAACGAGAGCAGCGCAAATGGTACAGACAGGGGCAAAGAGAGCATGATAGTGATGGGGTGCAAGAAACTCTCGAACTGTGCCGCCAGCACCATGTACATACCGATGATCGACAGCAAGAAGGCGAGTTCGAAGCTATCCATCATTTCGGCGAACATCTTGCCCATGCCGGTGACGCCGGTCGTGTAGCCCGGCGCCAAGCCCATTTTCTTGACCTCGGCGTCGATCTCAGGCAAGGCATCTCCCATGCCCTTGCCTTTGAGCAAATTGCCGGTGAGCGTGATCTGACGCTGACGTTCTTGCCGGTCGATTTGCACCGGCCCGGTGCCAGGGATCATGTTCACTACGTTATCCAGGCGCACTTGCCCCACGGTGTCGGAGGGAATGGTCACCGCCTGAATGACATCTCGACGATTCCTGGCTTCAGGCGTCAGTCGCAAGCGTACGTCATACAGCTCATCACCTTCGCGGTAGGTGGTGATCTTTTCCCCGGCCACCATGATACGCAGTGTCGAAGCAATATCCGCCGCTTCGATGCCGAGGTCCGAGGACTTCCGCCGGTCCAGGTGTACTTGGAGTTCCGGATTTCCTCCCTCAAATGTCGAGTCCACATCGACGATGCCGGGGATCTGCCGCACGCGGTTTTTCAGTTCGTCAGTATACTTCTGCAGCTGAGACAAGTCCGGGCCGCGCATGTTGTAGGCGATGTCCACGTTCTGCACGCCGCCGCCGCTGACCGGCAGGATGTTGTCCACGCTCACGCGCACCTGGGTGAAGGCTTTCACCTTCTCACGCGCCATGGTCATGATCTGCTGCTGGGTGACAGTGCGATGTTCGTACTCGTCCAGTTTGACGACGATCGAAGCGCGGGTGACGCTTTCACCCACGGTGGTGCCGACCAGAGTGAGCAAGTGGGCCACGCCCGGGAGAGGATGGATCTCGGCCTCGATATCCCGTGTGACGGCGTCGGTTTGGGCCAGGGAGTAGCCAGGCGGAGTTTTGATGTTGATTTCGAACTCACCGCGGTCATCGTTGGCCATCATGCTGGAGCGCACGTGCTTGCTGATGAACGGTGTTGAGGCGAGCACGGCGATCGCCAAACAGACAATCGCCCAGCGGTGGCGCATCGACCACCGCAGCATGGCGGCGTAGCCACGGTCGATGAACCCGTAGAAACGCGACTCACGCGAGGAGGGCGCGTGCTGGGCAAGCCGTTTGGGGAGGAAGCGGGAGCACAGCATGGGGGTGAGCGTAAAGGCAACGAGGAGCGAGACCATGATCGAAAAGGCCATGGTGAAACCAAAGCTGCTGAGCCACCTCCCGACCGTACCCTTGAGGAATCCGACCGGAATAAAGATCACTACCAGAGACAACGTGGTTGCGCTCACCGCCAGTCCGACCTCGGCGGTGGCCGCCCGCGCTGCCTCGTAGGCGCTCATGCCTTTCTCTTCGATGTAGCGATAGATGTTCTCCAGTACCACGATGGCGTCGTTGATGACGGGAATAGGGGTCAGGTCTTTCTTTTTGCATGAGAGTCCTCTTGCCTCAGTCTTCATCGTTCCTCGCCATGTGTTATAGCAAGACCTGACCCCACTCCTCGGATCTTGGATTGCAGATTACAGGAGTGCAAACAAATCTTCACTCGGGATGCAGCTCGTAGACCGGTACCTGGGCCACTCTGAGGGGAGATTGTGTGAGCAGGCGCTCAGCTCTCTGCCAGTCCTCTGCCGCATAATATTCCTCCCCGTAGATTTCA
>JBGPOI010000251.1:0-7168 GCA_041487975.1 Binatia bacterium
AGTGAGAGCATTTGTCGCAATTCGTCTCCAGCATGTGCCAGATTTAAGATGTCCGCCTTTTTGAGCAGCTTCCCGAGGTGAGTAATGACACTTCCACCGGGGCTCGGGTAGTCAAACCACGAGTCACCTTCTGCCAAGATGCGAAACGATGGCGGTGTCAAGGCCAAGGCTCTTGTTCGTGGGAGCGGCTTGATCCGTTTGAAGTAGTCGTTTGCCCGTTGTTTCCGGTCCGCCGCGATGCTCTGCTGCAAGTCGTGTCTGCGCTTACCGATCGCACGCAGAGCAGCGGCGGAGTGAACGGTGCCCGCCGCGATTGCCTTTCGTGTTGTCGCAGTTTTCTTCCTTGTCGCTTTCTCCCGTGTTGCCATAGAGTCCCCCTCTGTGACCAGCAAAACCAAGAGTGTGGCGTCATTGCAAGTGCCGTGGAGCAAGGGAGCAGTGCCGGATCGTGGTAAGCTGAGGTTACCGGGCTCAGCTGACGTTCTCACGGGTGGCGTAGGATGCCGCTGTCTGTTTTCTTTAATTGAAATTCGCTATTGAGGAGCAACGGTGAGCGATAACTCGACTTTTGGTTGCAAAAGATCTCGTCTGTCGCTATTACCCGATACGCAGAACTGAAAATAGACCCAAGAAGGGTAATGTGATTCATATACTACTCCGCACAGAGCGCTCCCCACAAACGCCGTTGTTATTCACCATGTTACGGAACAGTGCTTGCCTACCAGCATGAATTGGGCAGCACTATCTATTCAGGGGGGTAAACAAATCATGTGGTCTTCAAGATCACGCCCTGGGATGGTAAAGCAGATTAGGATGGCTCTTCCCTGTCTTCTCGTCTTTGCCACCGTTTTTGTCTTCGCTGGATGCGAAAGCCAGGCCGGACCCAAAACGGCTACCCCACCACCTCCGCCCGAGGTCCTCGTGGCCGAGGTGGTTCAGCAGGACGTCCCCATCTACTTCGAATGGATTGGCACGACGGAGGGCTACGTGAACGCGCAAATCCGCCCGCGCGTCCAGGGCTCCCTGCAATCGCGGGACTATAGGGAAGGCTCCCTCGTCAAGGCAGGACAGCTCATGTTCGCGATCGACCCACGCGAGTACCAAGCGGCTCTCAATCAGGCGATGGGAGATCTCCGCCGGGCTGAGGCCAATCTCGGCAAGACTCAACTCGACGTCGCCCGCTATACGCCTCTGGCAAAAGAGGGGGCCATCAGCCAGCAGGAACTCGACAATGCCATACAAGCCAACCAGGCGAACAAAGCGTCAGTTGAAGCGGTCCGCGCCGCCGTGGAACGGGCCGAACTCAACCTCAGCTGGACCAAAGTCGCCGCTCCGATCAATGGTATCGCCGGCATCTCAGTCGCGCAGATCGGCGACCTCGTCACCCCGACCACCGTGCTGACTACCGTTTCACAGGTCGACCCAATCAAGGTCTACTATCCCATTAGCGAACAGGAGTACCTGCACTTCGCGCGGAGGATCCGCGAAATAGAGCAAGGGCGGGGCGGCGAGAGGGCACCGCTTGAGTTGACCCTCGCCGATGGCAGCGTGTATCCCGAGCGGGGCACGTTTAGCCTCGCCGATCGCCAGGTCGACCTGCGGACCGGCACCATTACCATGCAGAGTCTGTTTCCCAATCCCGAGAACATTCTGCGTCCCGGTCAGTACGCCAAGATCCGGGTTGCGGCCGAGACCAGGAAGGGGGCGCTGCTTGTGCCGCAACAGGCGGTCCAGCAACTGCAAGGTAGCAACCAAGTCGCGGTGGTAGGGGCCGATAATAAAATAGACCTCCGCCCGGTGAAAGTTGGCGAGCAGGTCGGGAACCTGTGGATCATCACGCACGGGCTCAAGCCGGGCGAGCGGGTCGTAGTTGAAGGAGTGCAGAAAGTGAAAGCCGGGATGGTGGTGAATCCGAAGTCGTCCGTGGCGGAACCTACTCCCGCGCAGGCGGCAGCCGGCTCTCCCAGTGGGACCTAAAACGGAGAGGAGGCAGCGTACGATGGCAAAATTCTTCGTCGACCGGCCCGTCGTGGCCATGGTCATTGCGATCCTCATGGTAATGGTCGGGCTTGCCGCGCTCGTGCAGCTCCCGATCGCGCAGTTCCCCAACATCGCTCCCCCGCAGGTCCAGCTCTGGGCGACCTACGTCGGCGCTGACGCGTTGACGCTCGAGCAGTCGGTCGCCACGCCCATCGAGCAGCAAATGAGCGGCGTGGACAACATGAGCTACATGTATTCGATCAACTCAAACAACGGCCAGATGCGGATGAATGTGAGCTTCGACGTCGGCACCATTCCGAACACGGACCAGATTCTCATGCAAATGCGCTACGCGCAGGCTGAATCCCAACTCCCGGCTGAGGTACGGAACTACGGCGTTACGCTCCGCAAGGCGGTCTCCGCGCCGCTCGCGCTCTTCTCCCTGTATTCACCGCAGGGCACCCACGACGCGCTGTTTCTCACCAACTATGCCTTTATTAACATCAACGATCCGATGACCCGCGTGCCTGGGATTGGCCAAGTCAACGTCTTTGGGGCCGGCCAGTACGCCATGCGGTTCTGGGTGCGGCCAGATACTCTGGCTAGATTTAATATCACTATAAGTGAAATTATCGACGCGCTCACCAAACAGAACGCCGTGAACCCGGCGGGCCAGATCGGCGCCGAGCCTGTGCCACCGGGACAGGTATTCACCTATACCGTGCGGGCGCGGGGTCGTCTTACCAGTGTCGAAGAGTTTGAGAACATCATTGTCCGGGCCAACCCTGACGGCTCCATTGTGCGCATGAAGGACGTAGCGCGCGTAGAGCTCGGGTCGCAGACATACAACATGAAGGGACGCATCAATGGCGAGCCGTCCGCCCTCATTTCGGTGTATCAGGTTCCTGGGTCCAACGCCCTCGATACCATGAACCGCGCCAAGGCGCTGCTGGAAGAGCTGAAGACGCGGTTCCCAGCTGATCTCGATTATCAAGTCTCACTCGACACCACACTAGCCGTGACCGAGGGCATGAAGGAGATCGTGAAGACACTCTTTGCCGCGATCACGTTGGTGACCCTCGTCGTATTCCTCTTCCTGCAAGGCTGGCGGGCGACGTTGATTCCTCTGCTGGCCGTGCCAGTGTCCCTGGTGGGAACGTTCGCGGTATTCCCGCTGTTGGGTTTCTCGATTAACACATTGTCACTCTTCGGGTTGGTGCTGTCCATCGGCCTGGTGGTCGACGATGCGATTGTGGTGGTCGAGGCCGTCGAACGCCATATTGAGGAAGGGCTGTCGCCGCGCGACGCGACCTTGAAGGCGATGGAGGAGGTGTCTGGCCCGGTGATCGCGATCGCGCTGATCCTGGTCGCGGTGTTCGTACCGTCCGCGTTCATCCCTGGGATCACGGGAGGGCTCTACCAGCAGTTTGCGGTGACGACCGCGGTCTCGGTCGTCCTTTCGGCCTTCAACGCGCTCACCCTGAGCCCGGCGCTGTCGGCCCTCCTGTTGCGACCGCGCCAGCAGGCACGCGGGCCGGTGGGAGCGTTCTTCCGCGGGTTCAACCGCGGGTTCGACCGCCTCACCGAGGGCTACGTGAACTGGTGTGCCTATCTGATCCGTAAAGCGGGTTTCGCCATGCTATTGCTCGTGGCCTTCGCCGCGCTGGCCGGCTGGTTCGGGTCGCGGCTGCCCACCAGCTTTCTGCCGCAAGAGGACCAGGGCTACTTTTACCTGAATGTACAGTTGCCGGTAGCTGCCTCGCTGCAACGTACCGACGAAGTGTGCAAACAGATCGAGGCGATCTTGAAAGACACACCGGGAGTGCAAACCTTCAATACGGTCGTCGGCTTCAGCATGCTGAGTTTCTCGAACACCACCTACAACGCGTTCTCTTTCGTCATGCTCAAACCGTGGAAAGAGCGCGATGCGCAGGGGTTAACCGCCGACGTCATCATGCACCGCCTCAATCAGCGACTCGCCGGGCTGCGGGAGGCGCAGGCGTTTGCGTTCTCGCCGCCCGCCATTCCCGGTGTCGGCACCTCGGGCGGCATTACCTTCATGCTGGAAGATCGTTCTGGCCAAGGCATCGATTTCCTGGCGCAGCACACCAACAAGTTCCTTGAAGTAGCCCGCGCACGCCCCGAGTTCGCATCCCTGACCACGACGTTCATCCCGAGCGTCCCGCAAGTCTTTGCCGATGTAGACCACGACAAGGCGCTGAAGCAGGGCGTGGATCTGGGCGCGGTCTACCGGACGCTCCAGGCGTTTATGGGCGGCGTCTTCGTGAACTATTTCAACCTCTTCGGGCGCGTTTGGCAGGTCTATGTCCAGGCGGATGGTCAGTATCGCACGGCGCCTGAGAACATCGGTCAATTCCGGGTCCGTAACGCTGAGGGACAAGCGGTGCCGCTTTCGACACTAGTGAGCATGAGGACTATGTCCGGACCGGAGTTTACCATCCGCTTCAACGGGTACCGGGCCGCGCAGCTCAACGGCGCCGTGGCGCCGGGCTACAGCACCGGCCAAGCGATGGCAGCGTTGGAGCAGGTGTTCGCCGAGACGATGCCGAGCGAGATGGGCTACGACTACCTGGGCATGTCGTTCCAGGAGAAAGCGGCGGCAAAAGGGGTGCCGGCAAGCATCATCTTCGGACTCTCGCTCCTGGTGGTGTTCCTCATCCTGGCAGCGCAGTACGAAAGCTGGACTTTGCCGTTCAGTGTGCTCCTCGGGACGCCGATTGCCGTCTTTGGTGCATTTGTGGTGCTCTGGCTGCGCGCGTTCGAGAACAATGTGTACACCCAAGTCGGCCTGATCATGCTCATCGGGTTGGCGGCCAAGAACGCCATCCTCATTGTCGAGTTCGCCAAGCGGGAGTCCGCGCGTGGCAAGCCCCTCATAGATGCGGCCCTGACGGGTGCGCGGCTGCGTCTGCGTCCCATTCTAATGACTGCGTTTGCATTTATTTTGGGGGCGGTGCCATTGGCGATCGCTTCGGGGGCGGGAGCACAGTCACGGCAGATCCTCGGGACGACAGTCATTGGTGGGATGGCCGCAGCATCGCTCCTGGCCATCTTTCTCGTCCCGGTCTCCTTCTACGTGGTCGAGCGGCTCTTTCACCGGAAAGAAGCCCCCCTAACCCCACAGGAAATCGAACCTCCGGTGGTCAGGGTAGCGGACTGACCATGAAGACGCCGTGGACGCTTTGGCTCCTTGCCGCGGACTTATTCACAGGTTGGAGTGTTGGTGCTTTTCAATAGGATTGATGACAGCGATCCTCAATCGTAACACCAAGGACGTTTCGACAGATTTAATGCTCCGGATCATGGCCAGCTTAGGGTATCGGGCCAAGCTAACATTCTCACGGGCGGCGTAGGATGCCATCGGAATGAAACGTCGGTGGAGCCTCCGCGATGCTCAGCGGGTCTGGCGTTACTACATGCCCTGCGTGCACGACGCGCGACTGCTCGATTGCAAGACCTGACCCTATTCCCTCTCCGCTCCCGCGTCTGTTGCGACCTGCTCCAGCAGGGCCTGACGACGCCCGGCCAGCGCGACCTGGTAGCCGTTTTTCAGCAGTGCCAGCGCGGCTGCTTTGCCAATGCCGGTCCCCGCGCCGGTGATGATTGCCGTCTTGGTAAACGAGTTCATGGTATTCTGTCTCCTTGGTTCGTATTGTGTCGGTCGTCAGCGCCCCTTCCACTTGGGTTTACGCTTCTCCACAAACGCCCGCGGCCCTTCCTGGGCGTCTTCACTGCGGTAGACATGATCGAACAGATGCCGTGCCGCCTCGAGCCCGGCTAGCCGGCCCATGTCGGTCACCAGGTACACCATCTCCTTGGCCGCCGCGACCGTGAGTGGTGCATTCTCTGCGATCGTCTCGGCGATCTCCAGCGCCTTGGACATAACCTGCGCTGCAGGAACGACATGGTTGACGAAGCCGATCTCGTACGCTCGCTGCGCGGTGATCGGATTGCCTGTCAGGAGGATCTCGAGCAGCACCTTCTGCGGGATCATGTGTGTGAGGGGCACCGCCCACGGCATGCCCCGGCCGACTTTCGCCTCGGTGATGGCGAAGCGCGCCGCCGCGGACGCGACGACGATGTCGCACATCTGCACGAGCGCCCAGCCGCCCGCGTACGCCACCCCGTTCACCGCCGCGATCACGGGCTTCGTCACCTGCGTATTCACGTTGAGGGCTGGCAGGAAATTGCGCGGGAGGCTCCCAAGCTTCGTCTGCGCCATCTCCTTGAGGTCCGCCCCGGCGCAAAAGGCTTGGTTACCGGCGCCGGTGAGGATTGCGGCGCGCGCCTCCCTGTCATGCTCGAAACGCTCCCACGCCGCCACTAACCCTTCGCGTACGCCCGTGTTGATCGCATTGCGGGCCTCGGGGCGGTTAATCGTGATGACTGCCACCCGTCCGTGGTTCTCGTAGAGGATTTCTTCTGCCATTGATGTCTCCTTCACGTTAACTGAGGAAAGTGGGTCACCAGAGCGTCCTTGAACGCGATCGCGATTTTGTCGAAACCCTTGGGACTGGGGTGAAGTTCGTTGTCCCACCACTTTGCCGTCGGTTGTAACAACCCCTGGGTTTCAATATAGACAAAGTTCGGCAGCGAGACGGCCAGATGCTGCAACATCGCGCGGAACCGCACGAGTATTTCCTTGACCACGGCAAACTGCAGTTGCGGATCGACGATGCCGCGCGCTTCGAGAGACGGCCGCAGCCACGGACCGAACCAGCAGACACCTTTACCAGTGGGTTTCGCATAATCATATCCGTGGACGAAGATTGTGGTGGACGCGCTGCAGCGATCACGAATGTCACTGAGATCGCGATAGTCACCCTCCAGCATGATCAACCTCGCGCCGAAGCGGACGGCATCGATGAGATCCAGCGCACTGGCGCCCGGGGTGAATGGATGCAGCCAGTTGTAGAACTGGTCGCCGACGATATCGTTGCCTCCACCAGAAAACAACAGTGCGTCAAACGGAATCAGTCGTCGCTGACCCTGCTTGAGACGCTCTTCGATCTCGGAGCGTTGGGCGAGTGAGAGCATTTGTCGCAATTCGTCTCCAGCATGTGCCAGATTTAAGATGTCCGCCTTTTTGAGCAGCTTCCCGAGGTGAGTAATGACACTTCCACCGGGGCTCGGGTAGTCAAACCACGAGTCACCTTCTGCCAAGATG
>JBGPOI010000252.1:0-7153 GCA_041487975.1 Binatia bacterium
CTGGCCGAGCATGCGCCTGACTTGTGGCAGCAGATCCGCCAGGAGGATGACGAACTGTTTCGCCTCGGCCAGCTGGGCGTGCCTGAGAGAACGTATCAGGACAAACTCGAGGCATTCCTTGGGCTGTGCCAACAGGCCGAACAGTTGTACTACGAAGCACAGCCGCAGGAACTGCGCCTGCCGCCGCTGGCTGAAAGCCAACGAGTCGCGATCTACTACGAACTCGCTGACGGCTCGCTGGAAAAGGTGAGCGAGGCAGAAGGGTAGGAGACCGCTCGGTAGTCTACTGCCCCATTTGCACGCTGCCGGATGGCGACGTATGTTTTGCCTCCAGGAGGGAATAGCCATGCCCGCCAAGATTGTCGAGTACTATTACGACTTCTCCAGCACCAACTCGTATTTCGCCACGTTCTTGACTCCGGAAGTGTGCAGGCGCACCGGCGCGGAACTACGGTGGATGCCCTTTTACCTGGGGCACGCCTTTCGCAATAATAATCACTCGCTTGAGAAAGAGCCGCGCGCCAAGCTCGCCTACTTCTGGCGGGACCATCAGCGCTGGGCCCAACGCACTGGCTTGCCTTTCCGCATGCCTTCGATCTTTCCCATCAAATCGAGTCAGGCGCTGCGCGGCGCGGTGGTCATGCGCCAGTGGGACAAAGAAACGGCATACATTCAAGAAATCTTTCGCGCTTATTGGGAGCGGGACGAGAATATCGCTGACCCCGCGGTGTTGGGTCAGATTGCTGTCGGGCTGGGTGTCGATGCCAACGCCTTCCTGCGCGAGAGCCAAGGCGACGCGGCCCGGCAGGAAGTGATGCGTGTGACCGATGCGGGGATCAAGCGCGGGGTCTTCGGCGCGCCGACGTTTTTCGTTGGCGATGAGATGTTCTGGGGGAAAGATCGCTTGGATTTTGTCGAGGAGTTACTGCAAGAAATGGATTAACAGAGAGAGCGTTCGCCTCCTTCGACTACGCTCAGGACAGGCTCTGCCGAAGCACAAGAACGGCTTTTTCAGCAGCCCGCTAGAACAGCGCCTCCAGGTCTTGCGCGTGTGCGAGGACCGCCTGCCGCGCGCGGTCGAGGTGCTGTTGACGCTCGGCTCGCTGTGCCCTGTCTTGCTCTTGCACTGCGTGTTGTTCTTTTTCGAGCACTCGTTGTGCTTGTTCTCTAGCGACTAATCCTGCCTTGCTGACGTACCACACAAACTGTTCGCCCAAGGCTAAGCGGGTTTCCTTCCCTTCCCAGATCAGCCAGTTGCGCGCATAGGGCCAGTCGATCGCTCCCGCTTCGGTGAAAGTCGTAGCGCCGTGCCAGCTCGTGGGGAGTGGGAGCACCTCCAGGCTCTCCCATGAGGCTGCAACTCCTTGCGGTGTGCCGTACTTGCGTATGACGGCGAGGCGAATGGGCGCACACTGCTCCAGATCTTGCTGTTCTGGATCGACCACGGTCGCCGAGTGCTGGGCTGCCCACGGCGTCATCTCCACGGCGATAGCGTAGAGGCCAAAACCTCGATCAAAGAGCAGGGAGACCGTTCGTCCTTGCCAACTGGCGACCAACTCAATCTGGCTGCTAGAACGGATAGTGTGGGACGCTTTCAAGGAACCATCGGCGGCACGTTCCAATCCGGAGAGCTGTTGTCCCTGTTCGAGGGACATAGTCCAGGTGGCGCCGAGTGGTATCTGCGGTTCCGGTGGCGTTTGGGCGCCCGCGAGAGCATTGAGGCAGCAAAGGAACAGCGAGGCAACAACAAAACGGAATAGCATGGGATCCGATCCTCCAATAGGCGAGATTCCTCAATGCAGAGGTATGCTGGAGGGGATCACGCTGTCAAGGTGTCTCCCTGCTCTTCCCAACAACTAAGGCTTTCCTTATGGGGCCTCCGGCAAGGCCACCCATTGCACCCGCGCCAAATGAATGAGCACGCCCGCTCCGGCCTGAAGGTTTACCAACTCTGCCTCACTCACCTTGCGTCCGACCACGCGGCTCAGCGCGCCGGCCGTGCCTACGTCCGCCCGTAAGAGCAGCACGGTATCGTAGCGACCAAAGACTAAGGATGCCGGGGAAGGAAGTAGTTCTACTACCGTCACGCCGGCGTTGAGTAAAAAAGTCACAGTCCGTTCCCAGGCGTGATCTTCAAGCACACTATCGAGTAATAAGAGGGGAGGCTGGGATGGCTCTCCACTCAGAGCACGACTCACCGTGCTGAGCACGGTCTGAGCAATCTCGTCCGATACTATTCCTGAAGTCGGGAGAGGCACATAGCTGGCACTCCGGCGCAGCAACAGGCGAAACTGGACCTCAGTTTGCTTCTGGCGGCGGGCATCGAGACATAGGACGGTGCCGTGCTGCCGCACCTGGCGGAGTGCTAACCCGATGAGCAGAGTGGTCTTCTCTGTGACGGTGCCTCCGAGCACTGCCACTCGCCCAAGCAGAGCGGGCAAGGGAAGCAGCGTGCGCGCTGCCTCTACCATTTCTCCGCTGACGGCCGGATGTCGAATTCTTGCATCCAGGTGTCGCGCGGCTGAGCCACAGCCTGAGCGACGATCCGAGCGATCGAGCGCGAGTCGAGCATGCCGGGCCGCACGTCTCTGGATTCGCCGAGCGGCACGTCGTCGATACCACCATCGATCACTACATGGAAGACATGAATGCCTTGTGAGCCGAACTCACGGGCGTTGCATTGCGCCAGGGCGCGCAGGGCAAACTTGCCCGGGGCGAATGCCGAGGAGCGGGCATACCCTTTTACCGAACTGGTGGCGCCGATATACACCACCGTGCCTCCACCATGGGCCAGCATCTCGGGAATCGCTTCCTTGGCGCACAGGAACGGACCCAGAGCGCAGCCGCGAAAGTTATTGACAAAATCCGCGGCCGAGATGTCGAGAAACGAGCCGCGTTTAGCTCCTCCGCCGGCATTGCAGATCAAGAGATTCACCGGACCTAGCTCGTTACGTACCCGAGTGAAGACTTGGCTGACTTGAGCTTGGTCGGTGATATCAGCGGTCCAGAACATACAACGCTCGGCCACAGTTCCCAGACCGGCGCGGATCTGCGCCAGGGAGTCCGCATTGCGAGCCAGCGCGACCACGCGGTAACCCTCTTGAGCAAAGGTCTCGACAAAGCGCGCTCCGATTCCCGGTCCGACACCGGCAACTACCGCAACTCGATCGTGTGCCATACTGTTCACTCCTCTCTTAGGTGGAAGCTCCCAAAAGGGCAGTCACGTGGGACCACCCCTCCATCATGCCGGACTGTAACCCAAGCACCAACGGAACGCCACTACGGAAATTGTTCTTCTTGCTCGTTTTTCCTTTCCCTCTTTTGCCCTCCTACTCTCTCAGCCATTGCCAAACCCAGCCTTTGGGGCATATATGGCACACGAGAAAGGATCATATGTGAACGGAACAGAACGACGGCAGCGTATTATCGATGAGGTCGAAGCTGCCAGTTGGGTACAGGATGGGATGACGATTGCCGTGGGTTCGCCGGCGCCCATGGCGCTCGTGCGGCAACTGATCCGGCGCGGGGTGAAGGACCTCACGGTCATCGACAGCGGTCTTTCGCTTGATCTTCTCGTCGCCGCGGGCTGTGTGCGCCAGGCTGTCAGTTACTACGCTGGTGGCGGGTTCGGCGTGCCGGTCGCGCCGTCCTTTCGTCGAGCTGTGGAGCGCGGCGAAATCGTCGTGTGGGAATGTGAAGAAGGTATTCTCACTACTGGGTTGCAAGCCGCCGCTCAATCTTTACCGTTTTTGCCCTGGCGTGGCGGGGTCGGCACGTCACTGCCTGAGGTCAACCCCGATCTCAAAGTTTTCTCTGATCCCCTCAAAGGAGAAACTCTGCTCGCCGTGCCGCCGATTAAGCCGGATGTTACCCTGCTGCATGCCGCTGCGGCGGACGCCTACGGCAACGTGCAGCACCTGGGCGGACCAGGGTGGATCGACCTATTCCTGCAGCGCGCAGCGGACCGTACTGTGGTCCAGGTCGAACGGGTGATCGCCAACGAAGAGGTTCGTGCCAATCCTTGGGCCACCACTATCGCCGCCGTCGATGCGGTCGTGCGCGCACCGTACGGCGCTCATCCCTTCTACAGCCGTGGTTTCTACGTCCAGGACAACGACCAACTACGGATGTACGTTGAAGCGGCAACCGCGGCCGCTCAGGAAAACCGACCCGAGGCGCTGGCGTATTATCTTGCTCACTACTGCCGTGAGCCGGTGACGCATGGCGACTATCTTGAACGAGTGGGGATCAAACGACTGCTGTCCTTGTACGAATATTAATGGGAAAATGTAGGGGCGGGTCTGAGCCCCACCCCTACGGCACAACGCTATTTATGCCAAACGATTACTCTCCCCAGGAATTGATGGCCGTGTTTTTGGCCCGCGACCTGCAAGACGGTGAGGTACTGCGGGTCGGGGTGGCCATGCCGCCGGTCGAGGCCGCCGTGCGCCTGGCTCATTTGATGCACGGGCCGAACATGGAATTGATCTTTTTGGGTGCGCGCATGAATGTGGCCCACCTCCACAGCTTGCCAATGCCGGCCTTTGGCTGGGACCGGCGAGTGGTGCGCTGGGCGGAATCTTACAGTGATACCGGTCACCGCTTTGATCGCGTGAAGGACTGGAACAATCACGTCTTCTTCATCGGCGGCGTGCAGGTTGATCCTTATGGCAATACCAACCTGATTGGCGTCGGTGCGGATTATCACCATTTGCGCTTTCGCGGACCGGGGTCGGTCGGCACCGCCACGCTCAGCACCCACGTGGGCCGTTACTACATCGTGCTGAACAGCCACACGCCGCGCATTTTTGTCGAGCGCTGCGACTACATCAGCGCCTATGGGTGGGGCACGGGTGGCGCCGATGCCCGTCGCCGGGTGGGATTGCCTGGTGGTGGACCCAAATACTGCGTGACCCCGCTGTGTGTCATCGATTTTGCTGAAGAGACGAAACGCATGCGCCTGCATTCGCTCCATGCCGGCGTCGCCGCGGCGGACGTGCAAGCGCAGACCGGCTTCACGTTGACAACCTCAGCACCGGTTCCTACCACTGATCCTCCCTCAGCGGAGGAACTGCACGTTCTCCGCACTCGCGTTGACCGCACCGGGTTTTTGCGTCGTTGAGTGTTTGCTGGAAAGGAGAGGGTAATGGCCAGGCACAAGATCATCGATATGGAAAGAAGGAAGGATCGGGCACGGCGCTACGCCGGCTATCGTTGCACCCTGGACGACGGCCGCGGCGTGCTCGCTTGGGTCTCAGCCGATGATCTCGACCTTGAATTTCACGGCCTCGATCTCAAAACCGCCTGTAAACTTGCGGTTGAGCGGGCTCCAGAAAAAGACTTAGCCAGTGGCGAGGTGATCGTGCCCCGCTCTTTACTCGTCGAGGTGGAGACACGTGAACATACCGGCGGGCGTGGACGGTAAACAGTGATGAGGTATGAGTGCTGAGGACTGAGCGGTGAGGATCAAGGCATTGAATCGTTGAGAGATTGAGTCATTGTCTTCACTCAGTCCTCAGTCCTCAGTCCTCAGTCCTCGTTACTTCTTCACGATACCGACGCCTTACTCTCGGACATGGACACCGGGGCAGGGGCAGCGGCCTCGGTAATGGCAAAGCGTGGCCTGAAGAGCGAGACCATCGAGGGAATGAACACCAGCGCGCCGATCACATGCAGGAAGAGAATCAGGGCGAGCAACAGCGCCATCTCCGCCTGGAACTTCATGGGGAAAAAGAGCCAGAAAATGACACTGGCAGTGAGCGTGGTGCCGGTGAACAAGATCGCTCGGCCGGTGGTCATCAGTGCCTCTTCGATCGCCTGATCGACATCGGGGAAGTGGGCGTACTCCTCGGTGATGCGTGAGAGCACGTAGTAACCGTAATCAATGCCGATGCCGATGCCGATCGCCGCAATGGGCAGCGAATTGATGTTCATGTCGATATTGGTCCAGTACATGATCGCTTCGGTCAGCGGCTGCGCCACGATCGATGGGATCATCACAATCAGCGCGCCGGCCAGAGACCAATAGGTCAGGAAACTGAGAATAAAGACCGTTGCCAGCACCAAGTAGAGGTTCACCCGGTACGACCACTCGACCTCTTCGTTCACGGCAGCCAGAATGCCGAACAGCCCTCCGGCCAGACGGAAGTCGAACTTGTCTGCCGGATTCGCCGCAATGTACTCCTTCGCCTGGGCCAGAGCGCTCATGATGGTGTCGTGCGTGTAGTCTTTGAAGAAGATCGTAATGGTCGCGTTTTGCAGGTCTTTATCGACGAAGCGCTCGAGCGCCGGCGCGCCGGCAGACATGAGAAAGTACGAAAACATGTTGCCGACATCGTGTGAGTCCGAGGGTAGGAGGGACCATTTAGGGATGCCCTCCTCAAACATGCGGTAGAGTTGGCGAATGACATCGACTCCGCTGGCGCTGCCGCCCGCCATGGCATTGTGTCGCTCCATATAGCGCTGGAACCGTTCCAAGGCGTTCAGCGCTTCGACCTCGCGGAAGACGCCAGGCTCACGTCCTTCGGCCACAATAGTCAGTTGTGAGATGCCGACGAACCCTTTCTGGATCACGCGATCGTAGGCAACGTTGTAGGGGTGATTGGCATAGAACAACGCCTTGCCGATCGAAACATCGCCGATTTTAAGCTGCTTTGAATAGTAAGTACCAACCAGCAAGGCGAGCACGAAGCCGACGGCCGTGACATAGCGCGCATTGCCGTGGCTGATTCTGACGAGGCCGCGGTTGATGGTGTTGTAGATTTTGTCGGATAGGCGTCTGCCAGCTTTCGGATCGCGCCGGGGCGGATTGAGAAAAGACAGGATGATCGGATGCAGCGTGACCACACTGACCGAGATAGTAAAGATCCAAAAGCTTGACACGACCGCGAGCTTTTGTACCAGTGGAATGCGCGCCACCGCTAGACTCAGGATTGCCAACCCGTCGGCCGCAATTGACACCAAGGCCGGCGAGAAGAGCCCTAAGTAGGATTGGAGAATCGCCGCGTTTTTATCGCCCAGGCGGAAATACTCTTCGTGATACCGCTCCATCGACTGCACCGAGTGTGAGAGGGCACGCGCGGTAATGAGCAGGAATACCACGATCATCAGCAGGTCAATGGTGAATCCCAAATAGCCGGCAAATCCTAAGGCC
>JBGPOI010000253.1:0-7149 GCA_041487975.1 Binatia bacterium
CTCGCTATTCCCTGCCGCGTGGATGAGCCGGGGCTGGCAGCGACCTTGGAGAGTCTCTTTGCTGCCTGTCAGCATCCGCAAGTGCCGCTTCGACTGCTCAGCGACTTGGTGATCTGCATCAATGGCCTGAAACCTGGAGAAACTTGTACCCCTCTGGCGGCGGCCCGTGACTTCGGTGCTCGGTATGGCCTGCCAGTGGAGGAAGTGTGGCTGACAGGCGACCACAACCCTCGCCCAGAGGGAGGGGAAAGAAACGAAGAGACGTTCACCCAGAGGCTGAAGTTGGCGGGAGTGTCAACCAACTCACGCCTTCCTTCGTTTCTCGTGTTGTTGACCGAACGCAGAGGGAAACCCCCAGCCTGGAATGCACTCTGGCGTTGGGCGAGAGGAGAAATCGTGCTCTTCTGCGATGCCGATGTGCGCATTGACAGAGACGCGGTGTTCCATCTCTATACGCGACTTCAGCAAGAGCCGCAGTTGCGTCTGGTTGCGGCCCGGGAAGTCCCGGTACTGCAGGACGGGGGAACCTGGTGGAGCCGCATGGGCGCCATCCCTTACCGCTTTGATTTTGGCAATGCGGGCGGGCGGCTTTATCTCATGCGCAAAGATGCCCTGTCTGGCGCGATGCCAGAGGATCTTCTGCTGGAGGATGCCTGGCTGACCGTGGCGGTCGGTAAACGATGGGTAGCGAAAGAGCCACGCGCCCAGGTGTTCTTTTTGCCTCCAGCAACTTGGCGAGACTGTTTTGCCGAACGGGTGCGCACTGAAGGCGGGAAGCTACAGCTTCACCGGGCGCACCGCGCCCTCCTCGCCGCGGGGCCGGTTGCGCAGTATGACTGGGCACAGTTCTGGCGGGAGATTGCTATGCGTGAATACCCGCTGTTGGTGTGCGCCGTTGGTCTGCGCGTCCTTGCCCGGCTGTGGGCACGGCTCGCGCTCACTCGCAAAGATTTTTACGCCCTCTATCGTCCTTTCTCGTCCACCAAAGGCTGGATGTTTACGCACAGATGATCAAAGTCTCGGTGGTGATCTTAAGTTGGAATTCTACGGATGTGTTGGGTCCTTGCCTGGCGTCTCTTCCCCCCGGCTTTACTTCGCAGGACTATGAAGTCATCGTCGTGGATAACGGCTCGCGCGGTCTGACACCGGCAGCCCTCCGCCACGGGTTCCCCTGGATGCAGCTTGTGGTGAACCGCAAAAACCGCGGCGTGGCGGCCGCGCGCAATCAAGGCATGCGTCTGACCCAAGGGGAGTATATCATTCTGCTGGATGACGATACGCTGGTAGAACCTGCCGTTTTTGCGCAGTTGCTCGCCTATATGGATACGCACCCGGATGTCGGCTTGTGTGGCCCCAAGCTTATTGATCTCCAAGGTCGGCTCCAGCTTTCCTGTCGGCTTTTTCCCACCCTGAGTGATAAGCTCGCCAGACGCTTTCCTTTCGCTTTCGCCCGGCGAATCACTCGAGCAGTGGAGATGGCCGACTGGGCTCATGACTGCGTGCGAGAGGTCGATTATGTGATCGGCGCTTGTCAGGTCATCCGTCGGGCAGCCCTGGCTGAGGTAGGGCTCCTGGATGACAGAATTTTTTATGGCCCTGAGGACATTGACCTGTGTCTGCGGATGCGCCAGGCCGGCTGGCGGGTCATCTATAACCCGAAGGCAGTCATCGTGCACCGCGAGCGACGGGTGGCGCGCTCATTCTTGTCGCGTTTGGGGTGGCGACATCTTTGGGGAGTGATCTATTATTTTTGTAAGCATGGCTATCTGTTCTCCCGTCGTCGCTTGTATGCGCGTCTGCGGCACAAGCAGCCGACGGTCAGCAATGAGCAATCAGCATCGGACTGGGGAGAAAGTGGAAAATGATGCCTGAAGAATGGACAGTTCCGTATCGTCGCTTCTCTCTCCTCCATCCTTCACTCTTTATGCTGTCCTCTTCCCTCCCCAAAGGATACTCATGAGACGGCACACACTCGGTTACCAGACGACGTTGCTCTGCCTGGTCGTGGCTGATCTCCTGTGCGCGGGAGGGGCGTATGTGGGCGCGTTTTTCCTCCGGGTGCATCTGCCTCTGCCTTTCACCGCCGATTTCTTGCCTCCGTCCCGCTTCGATGAGGTTAGCCATGCCCTGTTTTTTCTGCTCGCGACCCAGGTTGTCTTGCTCTACTTCTTTGGCTTCTACGAACTCCACGCCCTGCAGCGCCGCAGCCGTCTCATGACTCCGGTGGCTGCGGCCTTGGGAGTGCAGTTGTTGGCTACCACCGCCTGGTATTTCTTTCGCGAGGATCTCTCTTTTCCCCGGTCGGTCCTGGTGCTCTTCTGGTTGTTGAATACGCTGGGCGTGTCGGGTTTGCGCTTCTGGGTCGTCCAGCGCCTGAGACAGGCTGGACCGCAGCGGATTCTGTTGGTCGGGACGGAAGAAGATGTCCGAGTGTTTCTCGCTGGTCTGCCTGAACTGCGTCCTTTTCCTGAATTCGCCGTCGCGGGTCTGGTGAGTTTAAACGGCGGCGGCAATGCTGGAGAAGAAGCCGGGGTGCCTTGGCTAGGGAGCGCCGACGAGTTGCCGCGTATCGTCCAGGAAGCGAAGGTAGACGATATACTGCTCCTGTCTCCGGTCACGTGGAAGGACATCTTGGTGGATCGGCTGTTGCGTTTCCCCGCTGACCAGCGCTTAGAAGAGCGGCCGCGGTTGCTGGTGGTGCCTTCGATGTATGACATCCTGGTAGGCCGGGTCTCATCCTTGCGGCTGCACGATGTGCCGCTCGTCGAGGTGTTGAAAAATCCCCGGGAGGATCTGGCGTTCCTCATCAAAGGGGTGCTGGACAAGGGGATTGCCGGACTGTTGCTGATCTTCAGTTTGCCTATCCTCCTGGTAGCGGCGGCGCTCATCAAATTGACCTCGCCGGGTCCGGTTTTGTACTGTCAGCAGCGAGTTGGGCAAGGCGGAAGAGAGTTCACTTTGTACAAACTGCGCACGATGGTGGACGGAGCCGAGCAGGAAACCGGCCCAGTGCTGGCCGGTCCCGAGGATGACCGCGTAACCTGGATCGGACGGTTTCTCCGTGATAGCCGCATCGATGAAATTCCTCAGCTCTTGAACGTGCTCAAGGGCACGATGAGTCTGATCGGCCCGCGGCCCGAACGGCCAGAATTTGTCGGTGACTTCTTGCGTACGATCCCGGGGTATGGCGAACGACTACAGGTCAAACCGGGGCTCACCGGCCTGGCTCAAGTCGATGGCGAATACCACACCACTCCAGAGTACAAACTCAAGTACGACCTGGCGTACATCTATAACTACTCCCTCTGGCTGGACATACGGATCATGACGGAAACCGTGAAGGTGATGCTCACCCGGCGGGGCGTGTAAGGCGGGGAAGGGATAAGGAAGGGAAGGGAGATGCGCATCCTGCAAGTCGTTCATGGATTTCCCCCGCAAGAGTGGGCGGGCGTGGAGGTGGTCACCTATTATCTGGCAAAGGGCTTACACGCCCAGGGACACGAGGTCACCATCTTTTGCCGGGAGCAGGATTTGGCTCGGGCAGAGGGCAGCGTGCGGGAAGAGAAATACGCTGGCCTGCGCGTTGTCTATGCCGTCAATAATTTCCCCGCTTATCCTGTCTTCCGCTCCTATTATGACAATCCCCGCTTTGACGTGATCTTCACTGACCTGCTCCGGCAGGTCAACCCGCACGGGGTGCACTTTCAGCACCTCATCGGACACGCGCCCTCTCTGGTGCGTCTGGCGGCGCAAGCGGGATATCCGACTATCCTCAGTCTCCATGACTATTACTACCTCTGCCATCGCGTGCAATTGCTCACCGCCTCTGGCACTCTTTGTGATGGACCTGCTGCAGGCGAACGCTGCGTCGCCTGCCTGAGCTATCTCCAAGCTGGAGATGACGCCCGTCAGCGTTTTTCTTTTATGGGCGAGGTGCTCGCCACACCACGGCTTATTCTTTCTCCTTCGGCTTTTCTTCGGGACCGTTACCTGCAGCACTACCCTTTTTTGGCCGACCGCCTGCGGGTCCTTCCCCACGGCGTGCGGGTGGTGGGCAAAGCAGAAAGGAAAAGCTCCACCCCACCCCTGCGCTTTCTCTATCTTGGCGCTCTGCTGCCGCATAAAGGAGTTCATTTGCTCCTTCAGGCGCTCCAGGGTCTTCCCCAAGGGACGGTGGAGGTCGTGATTTGCGGGCATACCCCTCAAGGGGCTGAGGCATACCGCGAGCACCTGCGGCAAGAAGCAGAAGGATTACCGGTCCGTTTTGCCGGACCGTATGGACCAGCTGAACTGCCGCAGGTGCTGGCGCAGGGAGATGTAGTAGTAGCCCCGTCGATGTGGGACGAGGCGTTTGCCCTGGTCGTGCGCGAAGCCTTTGGCGCCGGGCTGCCAGTGATCGCCTCACGCATCGGCGCCCTGCCGGAAGCCGTGCAGGATGGCGTCAATGGCCTCCTCTTTCCGCCGGGCAATGTGGAAGTTTTACGCGCAGCGCTGCTGCGCTGCGCGACTGACTCCGAGTTGCTGACCCGTCTTCGCCAGGGAGTGCCGCCGGTAAAGGGGATGGCGGAATATGTCGCGGAGATGGAGACGGTTTACCATGAGGTGTTTCACGACGCTCTTGTGACAGCAGAGCAGGAACCCCGCGCGACGGCGCGACCAGTAGAGAGTCAGGCAGTGGAAGGGAAAACAGCGACGGAGACAACTCAACCGCTGGTGAGTATTGTGATCCCGGCTTACAATCACGCTCCCTATGTGGCTGAGACCATTGACAGTGTCTTGCGGCAAACCTACCGGAACTGGGAACTCATCATCATTGACGACGGGTCAACCGATGCCACGCCGGAGATCATACAGCGCTACACCGATCCGCGTATTCGCGCGTACCGGCAGGAGAACCGCGGACTCAGCGCCACTGTGAATCGCGGGATCGAACTGGCTCGCGGCAAATACTTTGCCTTTCTCCCTTCGGACGATGTCTACGAACCGGACAAGCTAGCCGTCCAGGTGCCGGTGTTAGAGGAGAATCCTGCGGTGGGAGTGGTATTCTCCTGGCAGACGGTGATTGACGCTGAAGGGAAGCCCTCAACCGAACAACATGTGCAGGAGTGGTTCGCGGTTTCCTTTGAGACGAAAGAGGAGATCTTCCCGGCGCTCTTCGAGCGCGATTTTCTTTCTACCCCGACGCATCTCCTCCGCATGGAGTGTTTCGCGCGAGTCGGGCGTTTCGACGAGTCTTTGGTCACGGCGCAAGACTACGACCTGTGGCTGCGCATCTTGCAATACTACGATGTGCGCCTGCTCAAGCGTCCACTGGTGAAGATGCGCTGGCACGGGCAAAACCAGACCCGAGTCGCCACCTCACAAACAGAGCTGGAACGCGCCACCGTCCTGCTGAAAGCCTTCCGCGCGCTGGCGATTGAGGAGATTTTTCCTGCCTTGACGGGGATTGCCGCGGACACTTATCCCGAGGTCTTTGCGCACGCCTACCTCACTTTGGCCTGCCACATTATGCGCAATGGGTTGTCGGAGATGGTCCCGGCAGCCCGTATCTACTTGACTCAGGCCTTGCGTCACCAGCCTCATCTCAAGATTCCGGAAGAACTCCAACCCTTGATTGTCGTTTCCCCGGGATTATGCCGCCAAGCCAGCCTGAGGGAAACTCGCGAGGGAGAAAAGTTGGAAGAGCAAGCCACGTTGCCGCGCCAGGCGGAGGATACCGCTGGCTTGGCTCCCGCGCCTGGCGAGAACCGGGAAAAGATCAACGTTCTGGTCGAAGTGCCGACTTTGGACAAAGGCGGAGTCGAGCAGGTGGTCTTCGCCATGGTAAGTGCCCTCCCCAAGGAGATTTTCCGCTTTCTCATCGTCTGTGTGGATGGCGGGGGCTACATGGCGGAACGCTGCCGCCGCCACGGCATCCCGGTCGAGGTGCTGCGTGGAGACAAAGAAGCCGCATACCGCGAACTCCTTGAACGTTACCACGCCGATCTCGTGGTCACTCATTACGCTCACTTTGGTCTGCCGATCGCCTGCCAGATGGGCATTCCCGTCGTAACGTTCGTCCACGGGATTTACGCCTGGTTTCGCGCGGGGTTGTTGGGAGAGATGGGAGGTTGGGATCAGTACATCACCCGCTACGTGGCGATCTCTCAGGATGTGGCCGATTATCTGACCCACCGTTTTCACATTCCCCGGGAAAAAGTCTGTGTCATCCACAATGGCATCGAGATAGCTGATGCCTTGGAGAATGAGGAAGAGGTGAGGCGGGCGGATTGGGGATTGCGGCCGGAGGACTATGTGTTCCTCAACGTGGCGGCGCTCTCCCCCACCAAAGGACACTTTGCCCTGCTTGAGGCGTTGCGCAGAGTCGCGCCAACGCACCCCGAAGTGAAAGTGCTCTGTGTGGGACAGGTCCTCGACGAGGAGTATTTCCAGCGTGTGCTGGCAAAACGCCGACGTGACCAACTCGAAGACCGCTTGATTTTTGCCGGTTTCCATCCCAACGTTTCCCCCTTTTATCGTTTGGCGGATGCTTTCGTTTTTCCCTCAGTGCTGGAAGGCTTTGGTCTGGCCAAGCTGGAGGCAATGGCGTACGGCCTGCCCCTCATCCTCACCCGTGTCGGAGATTCCGACAAGTTGATTGCGCGCTCAGACATTGGACTGCTGATTCCCAATACTTATGCCGATCTCTACGACTTGGACCAGGACAGCGTAATGACACATCTCACGGATGAGTCTCCGGCCAATGCCGCGGATCTGGCCGCGGCATTGGCAGAGTTTGTCACCCATCGTGAACAGTGGCGAGCGGCAGGACAGCAAGGACGAGAGAAGGTGCTGCGCCACTTTTCCCAGAAGCAAGCACTGAAGAGTTACGAAGCCCTGTTTTTACGCGAGGTCCTACTGGATCAGAGGAACCGGGCGGCAACCGAGGAGCAGGTAGAGAAACGTCATCTGAGAAATCAGCTCGGCTTGCTGGAAAGAATCTTGCAGGGGAAAGAGCACCTCCTGCAGGAGAAAGAGAACGTCCTGCACGAGAAAGACCGTGTCTTGCAGGAGAAGGACGAGCGCGTCACTACTTTGACGCGTCAGGTGGATCAACACCAGGAACAGCTCACTACCCAGCAACGGGTCGTTGAGCAGTACCTGCGCGAA
>JBGPOI010000254.1:0-7148 GCA_041487975.1 Binatia bacterium
CGCGCGTAGCGCTCGGGGTCCCATGTTTGTCTATTCGTCATACGGACTCCTCCTGGAGAATTAGCGGTTGATAACTGTACGATAGTTCAGAGGTAGCGTGCGCTGTGCGCACGTCTGTAGCGCCGGTTTCCCTTCGTGTTGGACGATAGTTCAGTGTGGTGCAGGCAGAGAGTTGTGACCAACCACCGGCTTATTGACTGACACCATGATGCCAGTGAACTGTGAGAGCAACTGACTGGTGGCAATCAATTGCTCGGTGGCGATGGTGGTGGTCACTGGAGAGAATACATCAGCACGAGTCTTGAGCACCGTTACCACTTCCTCCAGGGCGGTGTTGCCGGCACGTTCACCAATGCCGTTGATCGTGCCCTCGACCTGGCGGACGCCATTCTCGATGGCGGCCAGTGAGTTGGCAACGGCCAACCCCAAGTCATTATGACAGTGTACGCTCCAGGTGACAGTGTCTGCTCCCGGGACGTGCGTGCGCACATAGTTACAGAGTTGACCAAATTGCTGGGGAACTGCGTAGCTCGTGGAGTCGGCGAGACTCAAGACGGTCGCACCAGCTTCGATCACCGCGGCAAAAAGCTCGACAGAGTATGCAGGGTCTGCTCGCGAGGCGTCTTGGGCCGAAACCTGGATGTGACTCAAGTATTGCCTCGCATAAGCAACAGCTTTGACTACAGCGTCGAGCGCCTGCTGGCGGCTCATGGTCGATTTCTTTAGGAAGCTGTCAGAAGCTGGGATAAAGATGTTGATCCCAGGCTTCTTTGCCTGCTCCACTCCTTGCAGCACGCGCTGCACGTCTTTGAGGTCGACGCGCGAGAGGCCAAGGACGATAGGGCCGGTCACTGACTCCGCGAGCTGGCGCATCAGCTCAACTTGTGTGGGGCCGCCATAGCCGATCTCGATCGCGTCCACCTTGAGCCGTTCGAGTTGCTGGAGGAACCGGAGCTTGTCCGCAAGACTGGCAGTGACGCCCGAATTGCGCAGGCCGTCCCGCAGGGTAGTATCAAAAATCTTGACAACCTCTTGTTCCATATGTTCCTCCTTTGTGCTCGCCAAACAAAAAGGGCTGCGAGTTGTCCCGCAGCCCTGTGAAAAACAGAAGGCCAGGGGCTGAGAATCCCGCCCGTGGCCTCCAAGAGTCTGTTGCGTCTTTTTACGCGCTCCTCTCGGGCCCACCAGGCGGGGTGCTAATCAGCAGGCCTAGAAGCAGGCCGAGCATCCCCAGCGACAGTCCGAGAGAAATCGTGCGCGTCATGGTCCCCTCTTTTAGCGATCCGTCCTTGTTGCTGTCAAGGGCGTGAAAGCGAAGATTATTGCTGGCAGGCGAATCAAATCTCCTATTTGGTATAGGGCTGTACAGTTTGTAGATGTGGGACAGCAACGTAGTGTTTCTGGTTAAAAGTGTAGAGGGGCACTTGGAGTGCAACCGCAGTCTGCCCAATCAGGGCATCCAGCATGCCGAGGCCGTGGCTGAGATGAGCGCTGGCAAAGACCGCCATGGCCTTGTTGCAGGTCTCCGGAGATGGCCATGCTACGGCGTAGGCTTGCAACTCCTTTTCTATCTGCTCCTGTTCCACCTTATTTCGGCATCCCTGCAGCAATTCCATCACCACAAATCCGGGCAACAAAATTTCTTCGTTCCCCAGGGATTCTAACCAAGTCACCGCGGGCGGATAGCGGCGCAGGACGTCGATCATGATGTCCGTATCCAGGAGAATCACCGATCACCTTTGCCGCCGTTGGGCTGCTTCTCGCAGGTGACGCGCATACGCCGCACTATCGGTGATGTCTTGTCGGTCCTGCCAGAGTCCGACTAATCCTGACCCCAGGAGTCGCGTGGCCGTTAACCGGGAGGGCTCAGGTGGGACCGGAGGCTCCGTCAAGACGATCACTTCCACCTGCTGCCCCTTCTTACATGGCAAGTCGGTAATCACCAGCTCTCCATCTTTTTCGATGACCTTGTGCAGACGTACGGCTTCCATAGTTGCTTACCTCGCACGATGAAAAAACAGTGTAGCGGTTGCCATTGCTCTGTTCACTCTCTGCGCTTGCTGCTCAGGTAATAGACCAAGGCTTAATGTTCACCTCCATAGTGAAGCGGGCAGTTCCCCCCTCCTCCATCCTGTTCTGGCTGACCGCTGATTGCTGACTGCTGAAAGCTCATTCTCACTTCAGCCCCGCTTTGCGCAGGCTGGCAAGATAGCGCTCGACTTCCGCTTGATCTTTGTAGGGGAGAATCTGCCGCCACGCGTCCAGCGAGAAATTGGGACTGATCCGCAGGACTTCTGTCCCCTCAGCCCGCGCCTCCGCCTCCCGGCCTAACTCACTATAGGCGGCGGCCAGGTGCGTATGGGCAGGCAGCAAATCGGGGCTGCGAACGAGGGCTCTCTTCAGCGCGGCAATCGCCTCCTCGTACCGCCCCAGCAAGCGGTAGGCATGGCCTAAGATATATGAGCAGTTGAACGGATCATGGGGATCATGAGGATTAAGGCGCAGTGCCTTCTCAGTCATCCCAATGGCTTCCTCTGGCCTCCCCGCCCAATTCAGAATGAACCCCAACCCCGCATAGCCACCGGCACCATTGGGATCAAGGGTGACGGCCCGCTCTACCTCAGCGATAGCCTGCTCGTGCTGCTTTTTCCCCAGATAAACAAGGCCCAGTGTGATGTGGGCCCAAGGCAAGGAGTCATCTAGGGCGATGGCCCGTTGCGCCAGGGTAAAGGCTTGCTGCAAAGATTGGGGAGGATCCTGACTCCATTGCCAGATCCAATCTGACCAGTAGGCCCTACTCAGGCTCGCGTACACCGCTGCATACTGTGGGTCCAACTCAAGGGCTTTCTCATACATCTGCCGTGCCTGGGCATTCGCTTCCTTCGTGTAGCGGAAATAGTACTCCTCCCCACGCAAGAAGTAATCATAGGCCTCCAGATTGTCAGTAGGGAAGCGTTTAAGACGTTCTTGCTCCTCCGGCGTCAGCTTCACTTTCAGCGCCGTTACGATCTTCTGCCTGATCTCATCTTGCAGGGCAAACAGGTCTTGCAGCGGCCGGTCATACCGTTCTGACCAGAGGTGATGGCCGGTGGTGGCATCGACCAACTGGGCCGTGATCCGTATCTGGCTGTCAGCCTTGCGCACGCTACCTTCCAACACATACTGGACGCCCAGTTCCTTACTCACCTCTTGCACTTTCACCGCCTTGCCCTTGTAGGTGAAGGCGGAGTTGCGAGCGATGACAAACAGGCTGGAGAGCTTGGAGAGGTCGGTGGTGAGGTCTTCGGTCAGACCATCGCTGAAATACTCCTGCTTGGGGTCTTCACTCATGTTGACGAAGGGCAGCACGACGACGGAGGGCTTGTCAGGCAATGGCAACGCCTCTGGATTGCGAATTGATGATTGCGGAATACGGAATGGGGAGAGGGAGGGAGACCAGAGGATGATGATCCCTCCACCGATGAGCAGTCCTACCACAACCAGCGCAGCCCGGGCCAGGTAGGCCGTACTACGTTTGAACTTGAGCCGTTGCACCCGTAGAGTCTGACGGAATCCCTTGGGTGGCTCGGGCAGCAGAATATAGACCGGTTCTCGCTGGACAATGTTCTTTAGTTTTGGTCGTCCGAGTGAGACAACCGTGCCTAAGGAGAGTTTCTTCTCCACCTCTCGGTAGACCGCGTACGATATGCAGATGGTATCGGGCTCGGCCAGTGCTTGCAAGCGTGAGGCAATGTTTACCCCGTCCCCAAATACATCGCCATCGCGTTGTACGATATCGCCCGAGTGGATACCGATGCGGACGTGAATCTGCTCGGCTGACTCTTTCTCGGTATTGTAGGTACGGAAGCGGTCTTGCACGTGCTGGGCGCACTGCACGGCGTGGACCACCGAGGGGAAGTCCACCAAGAAAGCATCACCAACGGTCTTGATGACGTTGCCATGATGCTCAGCCACAGCCTGCTGGATGAGATGGTTATGGGTTTCCAGCACCCGCAGCATGCGAGCTTCATCCGCGCCCATCTGGCGGCTAAAGCCCACGATATCGGTGAACATGATGGCGGCCAGTCGGCGAGTCTCAGCCTGAGCCATCGGGCAGCCCCCCTCTCGTGTGGGGCAATTATCCTCTTGGCTCCTCGCGATTGTCAACCGACGCCTCTTTGGCATTGCCTCAGCGATATGCTAGCGTCTCCAGGAAACAAAGGAGGGAATGCCATGGCACTACCACTTGCAGGAATTCGCGTGCTCGATATCGCCAGCATGCTGGCTGGACCCTATGGCGCGACGATGCTGGGCGACATGGGAGCGGACGTGATTAAGATCGAGCCGCCCTATGGCGATGAGTCGCGCGCCATCGGCGTCAAGGTGGAGAATGACAGCGGTTTCTTTACCGGCATCAATCGTAATAAGCGCGGGATCGTGCTTGATCTCACCAAGCCTGAAGGCAAGGAACTCTATTTTCGCCTAGTGCGCACGGCCGACATCATTGTCGATAACTTACGGCCCCAGGCCAAAGCCAAGCTTGGCATCTCCTACGAAGAAAACTGCAAATACAACCCCAAGATTATCTGCATCTCGGTCAGCGCCTTTGGCCAGGACGGCCCCTACGGCGGGCGGCCTGGCATCGATCCCCTCGCGCAAGCGCTCACCGGCTTCATGAGTGTCACTGGTGAAAAAAATGGGAAACCGCTCAAAGCCGGACCGGCGATCGCCGACGCCACCTGCGCTAATCTAGTAGCGTTCTCGGCAATGGTTGGTTTGTGGACGCGCGAGCAACAGGGCATCGGTCAGCAGATCGAGGTGTGTCTGATGGACGGCCTGATCCATGTCCAGCCCTCGCAGGTTGGGCAGTTTTTCCTGATGAACTACGTCCAGCCGCGCGTAGGCAATGCCAGCGCATTCTACGCGCCCTATGGTACCTTCACTTGTCGTAACGGTCAGGACATCCAGATCGCTTCCTTTAATAACAAGTTCTTCCATAATATCTGCAAGGCGGTCGAGCGTGAGGACCTCATCACTGACTCGCGCTTCGCTACCGTTGAAGATCGTCTAGCCCACGAATCCGCGTTGAACGCGGAGATTCAGGCCGCGTTCTCGCAGAAAGATTCGGACGAGATGATGCGCCGCTTGATTGCAGCCGACGTCATGGCCGCGCCGGTCAACACCTACGCGCAGACTTTTGCTGATCCCCAGGTGCAGCACAACCAGATGGCGGTGGAGGTCAACCACGCCCGCGTCGGCAAGCTCAAAGTCGGCGGCATCCCGGTGAAACTCAAGAAGACCCCGGGCGCGGTGCGCCTGGCTCCTCCCATGCTTGGCCAGCACACCCGCGAAGTGTTAGGGGAACTGGGGCTGAGCGATGCAGAGATGGAACGGTTGCTGCAGCAAGGAGTAATCAAGTAAGCAGTTAGTAGCCGGTAATCAGTTGTCAGTTGTAGAGGCTTGATTCATCAAGCCCCTTTGAGGGTCGGATGAATCCGACCCCTACGCATGTCAAATAAGGAGCTTTTCATGCCACGCGGAGCCGACGGAATTGTTCAGGCACTCAAAGAGGCTGGAGTCAGCACGATTTTCGGTATTCCCAGTATCCACAACATCGGACTGTACGATGTCTTACGTCGCGAACCAGCGATTCGTCACATTGTATGTCGCCACGAAGCGGCGGCGACGCATATGGCTGACGGCTACGCCCGCGCCAGCGGCGGGCTAGGCGTGATCATTTCGTCCACTGGTCCGGGCGCCGGGTTTACCGTGTCTGCCCTGCAAGAAGCCTGGGGCAGTTGCTCGCCAGTGTTGATGATCACCACCAATATTGATGCCGCCAAGATCGGCAAAGGCCTGGGGGCCCTGCACGAACTCGAAGAGCAAACGAGCCTGTTTCGCACTATCACCAAGGCGACATTTTCTGTCCGGGCGGGTGAGGACTTTCGTGCCGTGACGAAGAAAGCCATTGACCTGGCGCTGAGTGGCCGGCCGGGGCCGGTGTGCGTGGAAGTGCCAACTGATTTGCTCGCTGGCGAGGTTAAGGAACCTCCTTCTCTTTCACAGGGAGAGTGTGAGGGTGAGAGTTCTCTGCTACCTAAGCGGATCGACGAGGCCGTTGCACTGCTCCGTCGCGCCAAACAACCAGTCATTATTGTTGGGACCGATGCGACCCGAGCCAATCTTGCCGCCGATCTCACCGCTGTGGCCGAGGCTCTGTGTGCGCCGGTTATTGTCAGCACTCCGGGCAAAGGCGTGCTTGCCGAAGATCATCATCTGTCTTTCGGCAATGCCGCCCGCCGGATGGTGGTGAAAGAGATTGTCCCAGACTGTGATGTGGCATTGGCAATCGGCACGCGCTTGCGTGAGGTTGATGCCAAACGGCGCGGTTTGGTGCTACCCCAGCAGCTCATCCATGTGGATTGGGATGACCGCTGGGTCGGCAAGAACTTTCCCACCTCAGTGCCACTGGTCGGTGATGTCCGTGCCATTACTCATGAACTGCGCCGCCAACTGCAAGGCGAGCCCTACACCGGCCAACGGCAAGAGCGGGTTGCCGAATGGCGCCGGCAGGCGGACGCGGAGATTGCCCGGCTCAGACAAGAGATGACCGAGATTCGCTACCTCGACACTATTCGCAACTTGCTGCCACGTGACAGTGCTCTAGTGATCGACAACACCCAGCTTGGCTACTGGGCGGAGTATTTCTATCCATCCTACCAGCCCAATGGCCTCATCGCGGCCAAGGGCTCGGCATTGCTGGGGTTCAGCTTCCCGGGCGCGATCGGCGCCAAAGTGGCGCGTCCGGAGAAGCCCGTGGTCGGCATCATCGGCGACGGCGGTTTTCTGTATACTTCCCAAGAATTAGCGACTTGTGTGCGCCATAAAATCGGCTTCCCCATGATTGTCGTCAATGACAACGCCTACGGGGTGATCGGCTATCTGCAACGCACGGCGTACAAAGAAGAATACGAGTCGCGTCTCACCAACCCGGACTTTGTGAAATTCGCTAACGCGTTTGGTGTAGCAGCCACACGAGTTCATTCACCGGAAGAACTGGGGAAGGCATTGGAGAAAGCTCTGGCCTCCGGTGAGATGCACCTGATTGAGTTACAGACGGAGATTGCGGCCCCGCCGTTTGGGCGGTACTGAGTTAGGCGAGCACTCAG
>JBGPOI010000255.1:0-7144 GCA_041487975.1 Binatia bacterium
GCCAGGAACAGGGGGAACTCGCGGCATAAGGGGTAGAACTCGCGCGCCAGCGTCAGGGCAATGGACTCGTTGGGCGCGCTGCCACTGGCAAAGCGCTGCATCGCCTCGCTTTTCTGTACCGCGTACTCCAAAATCACGCGATCGATCTCCGCGCGCTTCACCAGCAGTGCTGCTTGTTCCCGGCTGGGGCGTCCCTCGAAGGCGATGCTGCCATTGAGCGCGATCGACGGAGTCGCGCGGAGGCCGACAGTGTTGATCTGGTCAGGGAGCATATCACTGATGCGATGTTCCACGACCCGCTGTGAACTTCCAGCAGCGGCTTCACTCAGCAGGGACAAGGTCTCTTGGGAAAGATACCCTCCGTCACTATAGACCTCGATCGGTTCCGGTGTGTTCGCTTGCATATTGGTCATGATCTCCTCTTTCCGTTGCCCTGCTGGGCGGTTACCGTGCAGACACGGGTCGCGTACCCTGCCGTGTTTTCCGTGTGGACACTTTGGCGTGCCGGGCGGTTACTCCCAAGGACCGAGCAGCGCTCGCCCCACCGGGCGATGCGTCGCGCCGCCGGAGTGGTGGAGCGGCAGCCAGCGCAGGTAGGGAACGCAACTGCACTTTCCGGTTCTCCTGCACCAGCACCATGGTGTTGGGCGCGACCGGTTCCCAGCCGGTGTCCTCGCTGAGTGGCTCGGAAGCGATGATCACCGTGTCGCTCCGCACATCGGGGTCGACCATGAACCCGACCCCATCTTTGTAGACATAGCGTCTCCCCTCGTGCCAGTAGAGGGTGATGGCCCTTTGGGGATCTCCTGTTGTGTAGCGCGTAGCGACCGCACGCTTCCCGTCAGAAATAGCCAGGTTTAATTGCGACTCGGCAGTAATGCCGTGGTCGTGCTGGAGCGTAAGGACTCGCGCGATCGTGTGTTCGAGGGCATCCGCCATAGCCTCCAGGGGGCCTTTCTTTTTGGCCGCCCGCCAGCAGTCCAGGAAGAGAGCGAATAAGTGTTCAGAATCGGTAGAGCCTTCGACGACGTGGAATGACTCGTCCGAGAGGCTCGCCAACAGGGGCTTGCGGATAGTGTGAAACCCACCAACTACGCCATTGTGCATGAAGGCGAAATTCCCGGAAAGGAAGGGGTGACAGTTGATCTCCGTCACTGGCATCCCCGGCGAGGCGGCACGCACATGGGCGAGGACGCATTCGCTGCGGGTGGCACGAGCCAGGTGGAGCAGATTGCGGTTATTCCAGGCTGGGGTTTCCGCTTTGAACACGGCTGGTTCTGGGCTGATCTCGGGCACGTACCAAGCGACGCCAAAGCCGTCGCCATTCAGGGGATTCCGCTCCTCGGCATCGTAGCTCTGATTGATCAGCGAGTTGATGGGCTTGGTCAGCAAAGTGTCCAAGTTGATCGGCTCGCCCAAGTACATGACGAAGCGGCACATTATCGCCTCCTCCGAAAGGTCTATTCCAAGACAGCAGAGAGAACCCTCCTAGAGAATTCCTTGCCCATTGGGTTTAGCTGGCCCATGTTACTCCTCCATCCGATTGCCAGGCAAGGATGCATCGCGGTCAAAGGTCTCATTTCTGCGCTAACAGCCGCTCGTTCAAGAGCTCCATCTGCTGGCGCAGCATCGCCATCTGCTCTTGCTGAAGTTCGCGCAACTCGCGGATCTCAGACGCCCGGATCTCATCTAACTTCACATGAAGACTCTGAATTTGCAGTTCCGCTTTCAAATCCACCTGATAGTCAAGATCCGCGCGCAGCCGGTCTTTCTGGGATTGGCGATTCTGGCTCATCAGAATGACAGGCGCCTGGATGGACGTGACGCAACCGAGGACCAGGTTGAGAAAAACAAAGGGAAACGGATCAAAGGGCCCAAACACAAACACGATCGTATTAATAGTTATCCAAGTTGCCAGCAGAATGAAAAAAACAAAGATAAAGGACCAACTTCCTCCCCACTGCGCTAAGCGATCCGCCACGCGGTCTCTAAAGCGAGTCTGTTGTTCAACCTCCTCGTTCACGTTCCGGGCCGTGAGCCGCTCAATCAACTCATTTGTGGTACGCAGCCGTTGCGCAATCACCGCCATGACCGAAAGGGCAACCTCAGGCTTGCCACGCAAGAATTTCAGAAAATCTCCCTGGGTCATCTCAAGCAGGTCTGCCTGCTCAACCACTTTTGCGGTGGCTGTGCGTAGTGAGCCGTCGAGCAGCGCAAGCTCGCCAAAAAAATCTCCCTTTCCTAGCATAGACAGGACGAGTTCCAGATTCTCTTCCGTCCATACCGAGATAGCAACTTTACCTTCGCGGATGACATACATCGCTCGCGGCGGATCTCCCTGCTGGAAAATCGCCTGACCCTTGGGTCGGACAGTGGGTTTCCACAGCCCCGCAAGTTTTGTGAGATCCTCGCGGTTCACGGAAGAGAAGATCGGGACCCGGGAAAGAAAATCAACATCAACCGTCGGAGAGGGAGACTTCTCGCTCATCTCGTCGGTTTCCATATCTCAGGCATAGAGTTTCCTCAAGTTCGACCCCTTTCAGGGGAACCGCTGATGTGCCACAGAGACGAAGAACCCCTCTTTACTAGCGCGGGGCAAGCACTTGCCGCAGCACCTCGACCATCTCCTGGTGTAGCAGTCCATTGGACGCCAAAGTTTGTTCTCCGGTAATGTCGAACGGTTCATCAGAGAAATTACTCATCTTTCCTCCGGCTTCTTCGACAATCAGTGATCCCGCAGCCGTGTCCCATGGATGGAGTCGCCATTCCCAAAAAGCATCGGCTCGACCGCAGGCCACGTAGCAGAGATCCAAAGCCGCCGAGCCGCTACGGCGCACGCCCTGGGTGCGCACCATAAACGCCTGGTAAAAGCGCAGATAGAATTCGCTACGTTTACGACGATCATAAGGAAAACCGGTAAGCACCAAGGCCTGATTGAGAGTTGGAGAAGGAGAGACGTGAATGGGGCTGCCATTCAGGGTTGCGCCGTTCCCTCGGCTGGCGCAGAAGGTCTCGTCACGGAGCGGGTCATAGACCACGCCGACGAGCATCTGCGACTCGTGCGCCAAGGCAATGGACACGCCAAAATGCGGAAAGCTGTGGGCGAAATTGGTGGTTCCGTCCAGCGGATCGATATACCAGCGGTACGGGCTCTCCTGCCCGGAGACCGCCGATTCTTCGGCAATGACCTTGTGTGTGGGAAAACACGCGTGCAGGATGTTGGTAATCAGCGCATCAGCGGCTTTATCGACGTTGGTGACCAGATCGACGATGTCGGTTTTGATCTCAATGGTTTTGGGCTCAAGCCAATTGGCCCGGAGCAAAGCCCCGGCCTGATGAGCCGCCTCTTGCGCGACAGTCAAGAATTGCTTCATGTTTCCCTTTGTTGCACAGCCAGTGCAGGGCTGCAACGAGGCCAGAAAGGAACACCCTCGCATGCGCGTGTTGGCGCCGGCAAAAGTCAATCTCTTCTTACGGATCGTGGGCCGACGGGCGGATGGTTACCATCTGCTCGACTCACTGATGGTGCCGGTAAGCCTTTTCGACGAGATCACGGTCGAAGCCCGTAGGGGCCGGCTTGAGATCGTCGTGACCTGTGACGATCCCAGTCTTCCTGACGACGAGACCAATCTGGCGCACAAAGCCGCGGCCTTGCTGTGTAAAGAGACTGGAGTACAAGCGAAGATCTCCATCGATTTGTGCAAGCGTATCCCTGCCGGCGCTGGCCTTGGCGGCGGGAGCAGCGATGCCGCGGCAGTGTTGAAGAGCCTCAATGTACTGCTTTCTCTGGGACTGACGGCGGATCGCTTGGGCACACTGGGAGCGCGGTTGGGTGCGGATGTGCCGTTTTTCATTCCTTGTCGCCCAGCACGAGTTGCGGGTATTGGCGAGATCCTGACAGAAGTCCCTCCCCTACCCCCCTATCGGCTAGTGATCGTCGTCCCACCTTTCGGCGTTTCCACTCCTTGGGCGTACCGCCGCTTCGATGAACTCTCCGCAGCAGAGATGCCTCCCCCACATGTGGCTAGTCAGTGGTCCTCAGATCGCTGGCCTTCGCCTGAGTTGTTGGTCAACGACCTGGAGCGAGCCGTGCTCCCCGCGTCTCCACAGATCGGCGGGATCAAGGATCACTTGCTGCGCCTTGGCGCTGAAGGAACGCTGATGTCCGGCAGTGGCTCGGCGGTTTTCGCTGTATTCCAAAGCCGTACCGTGGCAGAACACGCTGTGACGGCGCTCACGGGAGAGGGGAAAACATTCCTTGTGGAACCGTTGACTGGACCGCCAACGACCGTCTGATACTAGCTTACATTGCACGTAATCGAAAATGAATTGGTTCCTCCAAATCTGCTTCTGGATCAGTGCAGGAGGGGTCGGGGGGCGGCAAGGGCTCGCCCCGCAGCAGGTTCGTTTCGGCCATGTCTACCAGTGCACTTGCTAACAACCGGCGCGCTTCCTCCAGATTTGCCCCGAAAGTTATGGTGCCTGGGAAATCCAGCACCTCAGCATGGACTCCCTGATCGAGGAACTTATACATCGCTTTGTAGGTCAACATAATCCTGCTCGTCCTGTGATGTTACTATCCGGCAAACTGTTCCGCTACCTGCCCAACGCCTCGGCGGAACCGCGCGCCGGCTTAGGGGCGCAATGAGAACAAGATCGCGTAGACCGCCGCGACCGTCACCACCATACACAGTCCCCAGAGGCTCCAGGCGAGCCTGTGCCAGCGGCAGTGCACACACCAAGTCAGGGCCGAGTTGGAGGAGGGGCACGAAGGGCACGCCCCACGCAGTGGGGAAGAGCAGCGCGAACGGGACCATGAGCAGGGGGGCGACCAGCAGCAACCACAGGCGCTGCTGCTGGAGGCCATAGGCGGAGAGACCGAGACTGATTGGGGCGCGGGCGAGGAACATAAGGGGATCTTACTCTCGTCTCGTAACAGAAAAGTGATAAATCAAGACCTGACCCCTTCCGCCGGTGCCGCCAGAGGTTTTTGCGGCACGTTTTCGGCAGAGCATTACCTGGATAGCACTACCAAGGACTTGGCGACGGAGGTCGGAGGGCAAGGCGGGTGCGTACCCGCGCCCGCCTTGCCCTCTCTACAAAGTTGGGGCCGTCTCCAGCTGTTTGATCTTACGTTCCAGGGTCTGGGCCAGTTCCGCAAAGGAGGATTTGCTCAGGATGTGATCGAATTGAGTTCGGTAGTTGCGCACCATGCTCACATTCTCGGCCACGACATCATAGATCAGCCACTGGCCGTCCTTCTGATGCAAGCGATAACTGAGCGTGAAGGGTTGCTCGCGGGCGGGGGTGAAGACGCGCGTGTCCACCTCCGCAAAGTCCCCGTCGATCCGTTCGCCGTCGTAGGAGAACCGCACCCCGGTGGTATAGCGGTCGAGCATCCCCCCGTAGGACTTTTCGATGAGGTCTTTGAACAAGTCGATAAATTGCCGGCGTTGGTCATCTGTCAGCTGCTGCCAGTGCACGCCCAGGCAGCGACGACCGAACTCCCAGGAGTCGATCTGGGGGAGGAGAATCTGTTCAAGCTTGGTGATCCGCTGGTGGAAGTTGTCCTTCCCTTGGTAGGCGGGATCAGTGAGGATCGTCATGGACCGCTCGACGGTCGTGCGAATCATCGCCAAGGGGGACGCGCTGGCTTCGCTCCGGTGAGGGACGCATAGCACGGCCATGAGTAGTGCTATCCAGGTAATGCTGGCAGGCAAGTGCCGCTTCCTAACTTCTTGAATAACCGGAGTATTTATGCGAGGCGCTCCGGGTGGAGCATTACGTGGAGCGCACTACCCGCGTTTGCACCCTCATCCTAAAGCCGGTCGCCAGCTTTGACCCGCTACTCACCGACACATCCCATCACTCTGAAGCTGCGTCCCAGCCGGGCACGTAATGGTGGTCGTCGTCGTGGTCTGCCGCCGTGGGTAAGATTCGAAGGGGTAACAGCCCGCCAGCAACGTCGCCGCGAGAATCAACACGCTAAGCTTTTTAATCATGTGCTTACTCCGTTCCCAATGGTACGCCACCTCGCGGTCAAAGATCAAGGCGGTGCCCCCTCCGGTGGTGTGTTAGATCTGGATTTCATGGAGTCACACCGGGAGCCCAAACTCATAGCAATTGATGAACAAACCAATAACGATGTCGTGCAGTTCGGTAGATTTGGCAAAGCAGATCGTTTTGCGAGCGAGCCGCTTGATACGGGCACGCATGAGGTCTGCCATTAAAGCACTACTGCGAACGGATCAACATGCCTAGGACGGTACGACGCCAGCACTCGCTGCGCGTGCCTTCCATCGCTAAAGCGCACGGCTCTTATAGGTGCCCCCTCGAGTTCCGGTGTTTCGCCTCCCCTCTCAGGCGCGTGCGTTATCCCCAAGAACGCTGCGGAGAGGGTTGTAACTTGTAGGTAACCGTTCAGCTCTCAGCAGTCAGCTTTTAGCTGTTGATGGCTAACGCCGGATCCGGCACGATTCAGGTTAACCAGCATGTCCCCTATCAATGGTCTTTGCCTTCGAGAGCCACGTAATCAACTCCGCCCTCTTTCCGGGAGGGAAGTCCTTTCCCTTTGCCGCGTAGGCAAGCCGGAAACGGTTCCACGTGCCTTCAAAGACCCTGGCAATCTCCATCTGGTCCGGCTGCGGAGGACAATTTTCTATTCGCCATTCATACAGTATATTGCCTTCTCGCCGTTCAATGACGTTCCACCTAATGGTGGGACAGATGCGCATCAGTTGCTCCTTTTTGAGGTTCATCGCAGTTTCTGGCGGAGGAAAGTTACTGCGTTGCTTATCCCAGGACTGCACGGTCACAAGTTCCGTCCAATTTTCCACCGTTTCTCCTGGGAGGACGAACTCGGAGAGAGCGTGTGCGCCAGGGTAAATCCTCACCTTTGAGTTGAGCGCGCTGTTCAGTAGGGACAGGGGGCCGTTGGGCAGTGAGACCGGGAAGCAGCGCCGAAGTTATGGACGGTGTCTGGAGTATGCCGTCCACAACAACACTCAGCGCCCCCAAGCCAAGGGCGAACAAGATTCCCCAACCACCGGCGGCTTTCAACTTGCTGGGCGAGTTAAAGAGCGGCACGCGCGCGCGTACGCTCCCCGCATTCGTTGCCAGAAGCACGATCACGAGGGTCTCGACA
>JBGPOI010000256.1:0-7139 GCA_041487975.1 Binatia bacterium
ACCACGCGCCAGCCTCCAAGAGCATCTCGCGGAGGCGAGGGACACGATAAAAGCCCTACAGCAGTCGGGGATCTCACTGCAAGAGACTACCGACACATTGCTCGATGAGGGGGTAAAACTCTTCGCCGAGGCCTTTGACAAACTGTTGAGCGCGATGGAAAAGAAGCGGCAGGCGCTCCTCGGTCCCCAACTTGACCGGCAAACTTATAGCCTCTCTCCCGATCTCGCCGCCGCGGTCACGGCCTCGCTCGAAGACTGGCGGGTCACTGGCAAGGTGCGCCGATTATGGGCACGCGATGCCTCGTTGTGGACGGGCACCGACGAGGGCAACTGGCTCGGCTGGCTGGGCGTCACCGAAGACCAAATGGCGCACCTGGGCCATTTGCGCGCGATAGCCGAAGAGGTAAAAACGGCGGGCTTCTCGCACGCGCTCCTGCTCGGCATGGGCGGGTCGAGCCTCTGTCCAGAAGTAATGAAGCTGACCTTCGGCACGGGAGAGGGTTTTCCTGAACTCCACGTCCTCGACTCGACCGATCCGGCGCAGGTTAAGACTTTTGAACGCAAAGTCGATCTCGCCAACACGATCTTTATCGTGTCGAGCAAGTCGGGCGGCACGCTAGAGCCGAACGTTTTCAAGCAGTACTTCTTTGAGCGCGCCAAGCAAGTCGTCGGCGACAAAGAAGCTGGTAAGCGCTTCATCGCCATCACCGACCCCGGCTCCAAGATGCAGCAAGTAGCGGAGAGCGACGGTTTTCGTCACATCTTCTATGGGATACCGAGTATCGGCGGCCGGTATTCGGCACTGTCGGATTTCGGCATGGTGCCGTCAGCGATCATGGGCGTGGACGTGCCGAAGTTTTTGGACAATGCCGCGGAGATGGTGCACAGTTGCGCGGCGTGCGTTCCACCGCAAGACAACCCCGGCGTGGTGCTGGGAACCATCATGGGCGTGCTCGCCAAACACGGACGGGACAAAGTCACACTCATCGTCTCGCCCGTGATCTCCGCTCTAGGCGCCTGGCTGGAACAACTGTTGGCGGAGTCCACCGGCAAAGACGGTAAAGGGCTGATCCCGGTGGACCAGGAGCCGTTAGGTCCGCCGCAGGTTTATGGCACCGACCGCCTGTTCATCCATGTCCGGTTGGAGTCCGCACCCGATGCCGCGCAGGACGCGGCGGTCGCGGCGCTCGAACAAGCCGGACAGCCGGTGGTGCGTATTCTCGTTGCTCATCCCTACGAGTTAGGCGAAGAGTTCTTCCGCTGGGAGGTCGCGACCGCGGTGGCCGGGTCCATCATCGGCATCAATGCCTTCAGCCAACCGGATGTCGAAGCCAGTAAAGTGGCGACGCGACAATTGACCTCCGCGTATGAACAGACCGGCGCGCTCCCGCCGGAGACTCCGATTCTCGTAGACAACGGCACCAAACTCTTCACCGACGGGAAAAACGCCGGCGCCTTGACACAAGCGGCGGGTGGCAACCGGACGTTGGCCGGGTACCTCAAGGCGCATCTGAACCGCCTGCAGGCGGGCGACTACTTTTGCCTCTCGGCATATATCGAGATGAACTCCACGCATCACACGCCGTTACAAACCATGCGCCAAGCGGTCCGCGACACCAAAAAAGTGGCGACGTGTCTCGGCTACGGCCCGCGCTTCCTGCACTCGACCGGCCAGGCTTATAAGGGCGGACCCAACAGCGGGGTCTTTCTGCAAATCACCTGCGATGACGACGCGGACCTGCCGGTGCCCGGACAGCAATACACCTTTGGCGTGGTGAAGGCGGCGCAGGCGCGCGGCGACTTTCAGGTGCTGACGGAACGCGACCGGCGGGCGCTGCGCGTACACCTGGGAAAAGACGTGCAAGCAGGATTAGTGACGTTACAAGCCGCGCTTCAGCAGGCGTTAGTGTAAAGAAATTAAGAGAGGGGGGCACTACCCGCCCTCCACCAATGAGTTGACTGCTGATCGCTGAGAGCTATTTCTGAAAGGAGCAACACATGCAACTCGGCATGATCGGTCTTGGCAGAATGGGCGCCAACATCGTGCGTCGCCTCATGCGCGACGGGCACGCCTGTGTGGTGTCCGACCTCAATGCGGACAACGTCAAACGACTCACCGACGAAGGAGCGACCGGCGCGACCTCACTCGACGATTTTGTCAAGAAACTGGGCAAGCCACGAGCGGCGTGGGTCATGGTGCCGGCGGGTGAGCCTACCGAACAGACGGTGATGACGCTGGCGGAGAAGATGGAGCCAGGGGACATCATCATTGATGGTGGAAATTCGTACTTCAAAGACGACGTGCGGCGCGCCCGGACATTACAAGAAAAAGGCATTCATTATGTCGATGCCGGCACCAGCGGCGGCATCTGGGGAGCGGAGCGGGGCTATTGCCTGATGATCGGCGGACCCGAACAAGTGGTGCAGCATCTCGCGCCAATTTTCACAACGCTGGCGCCTGGACGGGGCGACATTCCGCGCACACCCAGCCGTGAACAGGGGCGTAGCACGGCCGAGGACGGCTACCTCTACTGTGGACCGGCGGGCGCTGGACATTTCGTTAAGATGATTCACAACGGCATCGAGTACGGCTTGATGCAAGCCTATGCCGAGGGCTTCGACATCTTGCGCAACGCCAACTCCAAGGAGTTGCCCGCCGACCAGCGCTACGACTTCAACCTCGCCGACATTGCCGAGGTGTGGCGACGAGGCAGCGTCGTCGCTTCCTGGCTGCTCGACTTGACGTCCATGGCGCTCGCGGAAACGCCGACGCTCGCGGACTACACCGGCTCCGTGCAGGACTCCGGCGAAGGCCGCTGGACGATTATGGCCGCGCTGGAAGAAGCGGTCCCGGCCGATGTTCTCTCTGCTTCCCTCTACACCCGTTTCCGCTCCCGCCAGGAGCACACCTTTGCCGAAAAGGTGCTGTCGGCAATGCGCTACAAGTTCGGCGGACACGTCGAGCGGCCGACCGGAGGATGACGATGAACGCGGAATGATGAATGATGGACTCTCTCTTTTTATTCTTCGTGTTCACCGTTCATCATTCATCATTCCGCGCTTGAAGGAGGGGGAGCCATGGCATCGGCAGATGTAGCCAGTTTAACAGAAGAACACCTGACGCAACCCGGTGACCCCTGTATCATGACGATTTTCGGCGCGTCTGGCGACTTGACCAAGCGCAAGCTGATTCCCGCGCTGTACAACCTGGCGCGGGAAAACTTTCTCTCGAAGGAGTTTGCTATCGTCGGCTTTGCTCGCCGTGATATGACGAGTGAAACCTTCCGCGAGAAGATTACTCAGGACATGAAGGAATTCGTCACCGGCCAGCTCGATGCCGATCTCTGGCACTGGTTCGCGCGACGGCTCTACTACGTGGCTGGAGATCTCCAGGACGGCAATGCCTACCAGAGGCTCCGTGACCTCCTGGCGCAGATCGACAAAGACCACGGCACGCGGGGAAATTATTTCTACTACCTTGCCACCGCGCCCGAATTCTTTGCGCCTGTGGTACAGCAGCTCGGCGCGGTCGGTCTCATGCATGAGGACAAGGGCCAGTGGCGACGGGTGATTATCGAGAAGCCTTTCGGTCACGACCTCGATTCCGCCCGCGTCCTCAACCAAGACATTCGTGCGGTTCTCCCCGAGCGCCAGATCTACCGCATCGACCATTACCTGGGCAAAGAGACCGTGCAGAATATCTTGGTCTTCCGTTTCGCCAACGGCATCTTCGAGCCGATCTGGAACCGCCGTTACATCGATCACGTCCAGGTCACCGCGGCCGAGAGCGTCGGCGTCGAGGAGCGTGGCGGCTATTATGATGGCGCGGGCGCGCTGCGCGACATGGTGCCGAATCATCTCATGCAGTTACTCACGCTGACGGCGATGGAGCCGCCGACCTCGTTTGAAGCCGACGCGGTGCGGGATGAACAAACCAAGATCCTGCGCGCCATTCAACCCCTCACTCCCGAAGAGGTCATCAGCCGCACGGTACGCGGGCAGTATGGCGCTGGAATAGTCAAAGGCGACCGGATGCCGGCGTACCGTACGGAGCCGCGCGTCGCCCCGGATTCGGCAACCGAAACCTTCGTGGCCCTGAAGCTGTCGATCGACAACTGGCGCTGGGCTGACGTGCCCTTTTATCTGCGGACCGGCAAATCCTTGCCGAAGCGAGTCACGGAAATCACCATCCAATTCAAGCGCGCGCCCTTTATCCTCTTTCGCAAGACCGCAGTCGATCGCCTGACGCCAAACCAGCTTATCCTCCACATCCAGCCCGATGAAGGAATTTCCTTGCGCTTTGACGCCAAGGTGCCGGGCCCGGTGGTGCGCCTGGGCGCGGTCAATATGGACTTTCGTTACGCCGACTACTTCGGCGGCACGCCGAGCACCGGCTACGAGCGGCTGATGTACGACTGCATGATTGGTGACGCCACGCTGTTCCAGCGCGCGGATATGGTTGAGGCCGGCTGGAGCGTGGTCGCCCCGATTTTAGATGTCTGGAAAGCCTTGCCTCCGCGGCAGTTCCCTAACTATGCGGCAGGCACGTGGGGACCGAAAGAAGCGGACGAACTGCTGGAACGTGACGGGCGGCAGTGGCGGAGGATCGACCCATGATTCTCGCGGGTGACATTGGCGGCACCAAGACGCGACTCGCCTTCTTTACGGTCGCCGGAGACCGCCTGCAGTCTCTCGGGGAAGAGACATTCCTCAGCCGTCACTATGGCGGTCTCGAGGAGATCGTGCGCGCGTTCGTGTCGCGGCAACAGCTGGCGGTCACTCACGGTGGCTTCGGCATCGCCGGACCAGTCAAGCACGGCCGCTGTGAGACGACGAACTTGCCGTGGGTCGTCGATGCCCGTCAATTGGCCAGTCAGTTAGGAATCGCCTCAGTCGCGTTGCTCAATGACCTGGAAGCGAATGCCTACGGGGTCGTGACGCTGGAGGCGAAGGACTTCATGGTCCTCAACCCAGGGGCTCTAGACGCCGACGGCAACGCCGCCATTATTGCGGCTGGGACCGGCTTAGGTGAAGCCGGGTTCTATTGGGACGGCGCGCAGCATCACCCCTTTGCTTGCGAAGGCGGTCACGCCGACTTTGCTCCACGCAATGAGTTAGAGACCGAGCTGCTACGCTACCTGTTGACCCGGTTTGCGCATGTCAGCTATGAGCGTGTCCTGTCCGGCCCAGGCCTGTACAACATTTACCAGTTCCTGCGTGACACTGGGCGCGGTGAGGAGCCGGCCTGGTTGAGTGAAGAACTACGCCAGCAAGACCCTGCCGCCACCATCTCACAAGCAGCGCTGTCAGGCAGGTGCGCGCTCTGCGTGCAGACGCTCGACCTCTTCGTTTCACTCTACGGTGCGGAGGCCGGCAACCTGGCGCTAAAAGTGATGGCCACGGGTGGCCTCTATGTGGGCGGCGGGATCGCGCCCAAAATCACGCAAAAATTACAGGACGCGACCTTCATGCAGGCGTTCACCGCCAAAGGACGTATGCAACCGCTGCTCGAAGCCATACCGGTGCGTGTTATTTTGAACGACAAGACTGCCCTGCTCGGCGCCGCCCATTGCGCGAGGCTACGCGCGGCGAAAATGAAGGACTTGTAGGGGCTTGATTTATCAAGCCCTCTTCGGGTCCGATGAATCGGACCCCCTACATGATGGAACAAAACTGGCATGAACCCCACAATCCACATTGTCGCAGACACCGAAGAGCTGAGTCGGGTGGCGGCCGCAGAATTCGTCCACCGAGCGCAAGACGCGGTACAGGCGAAAGGTATTTTTACCGTAGTATTGTCTGGTGGCTCAACGCCTAAGAGCTTGTACACTTTGCTGGCCGACGATGTGACGTTGCGTGCGGCCGTCCCGTGGGACAAGGTGCATTTTTTCTGGGGGGATGAGCGTCACGTGCCGCCCGATCACCCAGACAGTAATTACCGCATGGCGCACGAGGCGCTGCTGTCCAAGGTCCTCGTCCCAGCAGCAAACGTGCAGCGCATCAAGAGCGAGTATCCGGAGGCCCACCGAGCGGCGGATGAGTACGACCAGAGGCTACGCGAATTTTTCGCGGTGGCGGTCGGGCACTTCCCGCAATTTGATTTACTGCTGTTGGGCATGGGCCCAGACGGCCACACCGCCTCGCTCTTTCCCGGGACCGTTGCCCTCCACGAGCGGACACGTCTGGTCGTCGCCAACTGGGTGGAAAAATTCAGCACTGACCGCATCACCCTGACGCCACCAGTGCTCAACAACGCAGCCCGTATCATCTTTCTCGTCGGCGGGGAGGAGAAGGCGGAGACGCTACGGGCGGTTCTGCAGGGCGCGCAACAGCCAGAACGTTTTCCCGCGCAGCTCATCAGCCCGACACACGGAACTTTACTCTGGTTGGTGGACCGGTCAGCCGCGCGCCTGCTCTGAACAAGCAGTGTGGAAACTGGGGATCAGTTCGTCCGTGTGGCGGCGCGTAGCGTGGACAAGTCGTACTTCAGCAGCTCGCCGATCCGTTCGACGCTCACGTCCGCCGCTGGATAATCCGCCAACACTTGCGGATCGAGCGCGTAGTGCCCCTGGCGCGGAAAGACGGTCGTCACGCGCGAGCCCCAGGTCTGCTTGACGGCCGTTAAGATGCGCAATTTGTCGTCCACCAGCACATACTGCTCGGCCGGATAGCGACGTTCGACATCATCGAGTTCCAGTTCCTTGTGCACGTAGATCAGCACGTTCTTTTCAACCGCTTCGAATAATCCCGAGCGCTCGACCTTGCGTGGCTGGAAGACCACGTCCCCATCGGAAAGGATGACCACCGGCCCCCAGGCTTTGCAATGATCCAGCACATCAAGCGAATCGGGGAAAAGCCGGTTGGCGAAGGGATAGTTGACCAAGTAAGACGAGACCGTCAGCAGATGGGGATCGCGCGGGTATTCGACCCGGTAGCGTTGCAGGGCGCCGAGGTAGTCCGCGTAGCCGAGTTCAGAGCGCAACTCCTCAAAGATCATCCAATAACGCTGCTGGCGCTCGTGCCCGACTTCGTGTTCGAGATGGCGCATAAGATCGGCGAGCACTCGATCGTTGTCGAGTAGGGTGTTGTCCACGTCGAAGAGAAACACTACCTGGTGCGGAGCCATGTTGATCTCCCTC
>JBGPOI010000257.1:0-7072 GCA_041487975.1 Binatia bacterium
CTACTCGCCCGACCAAGAATCCCGAGTGAGAGCAGAGAGACTCTGCCCGCGGCCCCCCCGCGTTTTCCTTGACAGCGTCTGGCTGGTGGTGGTAGGACGAATCATCTTTTTTCTGGAGGCGGCTTATGCGTGGACTGCACCGGTTGCTGTGTGTGGCAACGCTGTCGTTGAGCCTGCTGCTGCTGGCGCAGGCGCCGGTCCGCGCGGGGATCGGGGCGGGGTCCTGTGTCGCCGACAGCAGTCCTTGTGACGGCAACACCGGCAAGATCGGCAACGATGCTTGCGACGATAACTACGCCTGCTACGGCAACACCGGCAAGATCGGCAACGATGCTTGCGACGATAACTACGCCTGCTACGGCAACACCGGCAAGATCGGCAACGATGCTTGCAACTATGGCGCGTCCTGCTACGGCAACACCGCCTCCGTCGGCAACGGCGCCTGCAACGGGGACCGGGCCTGCTACTACGGCAACACCGCCTCCGTCGGCAAAGACGCCTGCAACGGGGACTTCGCCTGCGTCACCAACACCGGCAAGATCGGCAAAGATGCCTGCGACGGGTACGGGGCCTGCGCCAACAACGCCGCCCCCGTCGGCAGCAAGGCCTGCAACGGGGACGGGGCCTGCGACCTCAACAGCGGCTCCGTCGGCAGCAACGCCTGCGACGGGTACTACGCCTGCTACTTCAACAGCGGCTCCGTTGGCAAAGGCGCCTGCAACGGGACCTACGCCTGCTACTTCAACAGCGGCTCCGTCGGTAAAGGCGCCTGCAACGGGGAAGATGCCTGCGATTTAAACAGTGGAGCCATTGGCAAAAAGGCCTGCAACGGGGCGCGCGCTTGCTACGGTAACACCCTCGACCGGGGGCCGGGTGAATGTAACGGCGATCCAGACCCGGGTACGGGTAAGGGCGTCTGCGAGCCGTGACGGGGTGTGACCGGTCCCCGGGTTCGCCCCGGCTCCCCCGCGGCGGCGGCTGCGCTCAGGGTGAACGGGCAAGACAATTGGGCAGAGCAAACCCGGCGATTGTGCGGGCCCCGACCTTATCGTCCGGCGAGGTCCGCCAGAGCCCGGCTGACAGCAGACGCCTCGAGAACACCATTGCCCACCAGCACTGCATCCACTTTGCCTCGCAACGCCGCATACTCACCGGGTGTGCTGATTTCCTCCAGGGCAATGAGCGTCTTTCGCGGCGGGATGGCGGAGGTGAGCGTTTCGATCTGCGCCAGATCTAGCCGCCCAGAGGGCGAAGCAATTGCCAAAATAAATGCGCCAGCGGCTAACGCCTGCTCAACCTCTGCTTCGTTCTGCACTGCGACAACGGGAGTCACGTGCGCGGAACTCGCTACGGTCAGTAAATTCGTCAACGCCGCCGTATCGACCGCGCCGGCGCAGAGCAACACCGCGTCAGCCCCGCATAACCGAGCCTGATAGATCTGTGTGGGGTGCACAAGCAGATCGAGCCGCAGGACTGGCGCTGATACGGCGGCGGAAACCGCCCGCAGGTCGTCCAGTGACGTGCCGAACACGCTGGGCTCGGTGTACACGGCAATGGCGCCGACCTCGGCATCGTCACACTCCTGCGCCAGAGCGACGAGATCGCGGTCGTTCCACGAACGCCCGGTCTGTGGATCGACTCGTTTAAGCGCGGCAATAAACGCGAGATCTTGCTTATGGGTGGTGACGTACTGAGCGAAGTTGCGAATGCTCGGTGTCACTTCGCTCACCCGCACCCTGGTGAGCCGTTGGATCTCGGCTTGTTTGGTGGCGTGGAGCGATTTCCAGTCCACCCTTACCTCTGCATCCGCTGCATGTCGGGCAAGCCGGTGTGGGCAGTGACGCCACCGTCCACCACGATCTCAGCACCGGTGATAAACGATGCCTCGTCAGAAGCCAGGAACAGGACTGTGTTGGCGATCTCTTCCGGTTCACCCATACGGCCTAGCGGATGAGCTGCGGCCTGGAGACGGCGGAATTCGTCTGCTCGTTCCTTGCCCAGGATCTGGGCCGCACGGGTATTGATCGCTCCCGGGCAGACACAATTGATGCGGATATTATACTTGGCGTTCTCGAGAGCCGCAGAACGGGTCAAGTTGATTACTCCCGCCTTGGCCGCGTTGTAAGACGACAAGCCGTAATCACCGCCAATGCCGGAGATCGAGGCGGTGTTGACGATCGCTCCCTTGCCCTGTTTGCGCATGATCGGCAGGCAATATTTCATGCCGAGAAACGTGCTGGTCAAGGTGACGGCCAACACGTGATTCCAGCTCTCCAGAGAGGTTTCGTCGAGCAGGGCCAGCTCAGCCAGGCCCGCGTTATTGAACATGACATCGAGCCGAGCATAGGTGTCAAGCGCGAGTTTGATAGTCGCCTGTATGCCCTCGGGATCCGCGGCATCCATTTTGATGCACACCGCTTTGCCGCCACTCGCTGTGATACCAGCGGTCACTTCTTCAGCCCGTTTGCCACTCAGATCGGCAATCACTACCGACGCGCCTTCTTGCGCAAAGCGCCGCGCCGTGGCCGCACCGATGCCGGCTCCGCCAGCTGTGACAATTGCTACTTTGCCGTCGAATTTTCCTGACATATACACTCCGCCTGAGACTTGAGGTTTGGAAGGAGGACCAGTCTCTAGCCTCTAAATCAGACCTCAGGAGATTCATACACTGGTTCAACCGTGCCTAAACTCGATAGCGTGCGCTATGCGCACGGAAATGGGCGGGCGGCAGGGTAGTCGTGCGCACAGCGCACGCTACGCCTATTGTGTGCCAATGTCCTGTGGTCTGATTTAGCCTCTAGTGGTCTGTCAAGTCGCTTCTGCGGGTGTAGTAGCGACTTTAGTCGCTTGTCAGGCAGCAAGGACGACTGAAGTCGTCACTACGGACCCCGAAATTCATTCCTGACAGACTTCCAGCCTCTCTTTTCAGTCCTGTCCTGTCGGCCAATAGTCGTTCGCGCCCAAGCCTTCCAGTGCCAGCCCGTAGCCGAGGTTATCGAGCATGAGGCGCTTGAGTTGCTGGGTGAGGACCACTCGCGCATAACGCAGTGTGAGTGGCGGCTGTTTGATTAACTGTTCGGCCAGTTCCCAGGCACGCGCCAGGAGTTTTTCGCGCGGCAACACTTCATTGACCACGCCCAGGTTCAACGCCTCCTGAGCAGACAGCTTCTGGCCGGTGAGCAAGAAATAACGCCCACGGTTAATGCCCAGCACCAGCGGCCACACGATGTGGACGCCATCACCAGGTACTAAGCCGCCCGGGAAGTGGGGGGCATCTTGAAACACCGCGGTGTCCGCCGCCAGGACGATGTCGCACAACACCGCCAGTTCGGCGTGGATGATTGCTGGGCCGTTGACGGCGGCGATCATCGGCACCTCGATGTCGAGTAAATTCATCAGCAACTTCTTGGCGTCCCAGTAGATATGGTCCCACGAGCGCGGGGTGATTTTCCCCAAGCTCCCGGAGTCAAACTCGGCGTTGAATTTTTCCCCGGTCCCAGTCATGATGATGACCTTGTTCTCCGAGTCAGCGCCGATGTCGTTGAAGCAGTACCCCAACTCTTCATGAGGACCAGCGCCCCACTTGAGAGTTTCCCCATTGGTGTGAAGCTGGATCTGAAGAATCCCGTTGCGTCGCTCCATACGGATGTGTTTGTACTTGTTAGCGTAGTCTGCAAATTTGATCATAACGATTCCTCCTTTCGCTAAGGGTTAAAGCACTCATGGCGAAACATTACAAGGGTTGAAGCCCAACCCGTCAACGGACCGAGGTCCGCACCACCAGAGGTGTCAAGCGCAAGATTTTCTTGATCTCGGCGCTGGCCTGTTGCGCTTCGTGCAGCGAAGGGAAGGGACCCACCAAACCGCGTCTGGCACCATCCCAAACGGAGAGAGTGGCAGAGTGCCAGCGCGAAACTTGGTCGTGTATGATTCTGCAACTAAAGATTGCCCTGTGGCTGCATCGACGACCCGGATTCCCCCTTCCAGCGTGAGTTGCGAATAGAGGCCCAGGTACAAACGTTTTGCCGTGGTGACTTGGCCGTAGACCAGCGCATCACATTGCAAGGTCTTTCCCAGTCGCTGGCTGGATTGATTCCTCCAGTCTCCGGTCAGCGTATCGAGACGCGCATCGATCTCGTACAGTTCCGCATCAGAGAATCGTTTGGGGCTGAGGTGCCCGGCAAAACTCTGACGCACATACACTGCCACCCCGTCTGTTCCGGTCTGATCGGTGAAAGGTAAGACACAGATGCGCTTGTCAGGAACGCCATTCTGGCTCCAGCGCACAAAGGCTGGCGTAGGCGTTGCGGAAACCGTGGGCTTGAGGGCCTGCGTCGTACAGGCAGAAGACAGGAGAGAAAGTCCTACCCCCATGCCACCACACTCTTCACCGCCATCCCCTCCTCGTCAGTAGGGGCGAGGTTACGTCGTCCCCACTCTCTGCTTCTCGCATTCTTTAGTACACCAAATTTATTCTTTGGTCACCCTGCGACAAACAGAATCCTTGTCGAGAACCAGGAAAGTAGGATACAGTTCATTTTTAGCACGCACAGGAGGGATAGCGATGCAGTATGACTTGCTGATTAAAAACGGTTTTCTCGCAGATGGTTCAGGGCTACCGGGTTATCACGGCGACCTGGGTGTAGCCGGCGGCAAAATTGCGGCGATGGGCAAAGTGGACGGCCCAGCCGGAGAAGTGATCGATGCTCAGGGGTTGGTCATCGCCCCTGGATTCATCGATGTTCATACCCACTACGATGCTCAGCTTTTCTGGGATCCCTGGGCTACGCCGAGTTGCTGGCACGGGTTTACCAGCGTGTTCATGACGAACTGCGGGTTCGGGCTGGCGCCCTGCAAACCCCAGGATCGCGAGTACATCACGCGCATGCTGGTCAAGGTTGAGGCCATGCCGCTGGAGAGCCTCAAGGCTGGGGTGCCGTGGAACTGGGAGAGTTACGGCGAATACCTTAATGCGCTGGACCGCCGGCTGGGGGTGAACGTCATGGCTTTGGCGCCACACTCAACCATCCGCTATTACGTGATGGGCGAGGAGGCGCGCAAACGGGCGGCGACGGCCGAAGAAATCAGTCAGATGCAGGCCGTGGTGGCGGATTGCATCAAAGCCGGTGCCTTCGGTTTTTCTTCTTCTTATGGCCCCGTGCACTTCGACGGCGATGGGTTACCGGTACCGAGCCGTTTCGCTGAACAGGATGAAACCGTTGCGCTGGCGCGCACGCTGAAGGATTTCCAGCGCGGTACGGTCTGCGTGATTCCGCCTGGCATTCCCAAGGTCGGTCCGAAGGATATGGCGTATATGTCTCGACTCTCGCGCGAGAGCGGCCGGCCGGTGCTATGGAACCTGTTGGTGCAAACTTGGGAGTCGCCCAATCACTGGCGTCAGGTGCTCGACTGGACTGAGGACGCGTTCCACGAGGGCGCTCGCGTCCATCCGCTCGCTCTGTGTGAACGGTTTGACCTCACCTTCACCCTGCGTGGGGCGGTGTTCGAAGACCTGCCGGGCTGGAAGGCGGCGATCAGCGGTTCACGAGCGCAGAAGATCGCCAACCTCGCCAATCCCGAGCTGCGCGCGGCTATGCAGCGCGACCTTGATGACCCGACGCCAAAAGTGTTCTCGAAGCGTATGCAGGACGTGTTTGTCAGCGCCGTGCGTTTGGATGAACACAAGTCACTGGTCGGCAAGCATATGGTGGAGATCGGTCGCGAGCAGGGCAAAACTCCTCTGGAAGCGCTGCTCGACTTGGCGATTGCCGAGAACCTCGACACCCAATTCCTCATCCGCGGCTTCCAGAATGGTGATGAAGAGGCGGTGCGTGGCCTCACTACCAGTCCTTATGTCATCACCGGTGGTTCCGATGGCGGTGCACACGTCGCGTTTCTCTGTCAGGTGACGTACTCTAGTTTTCTCTTGAGTCACTGGGTGCGAGAGAAAAAGGTACTGACTCTGGAACAGGCAGTGCGTAAACTGACCTTCGATCCGGCTGTGCTCCTGGGGATTCCCAACCGCGGGCTGCTCAAAGAGGGGATGGCTGCGGACCTGACGATTTTTGACCCGGACAGAGTCCAGGCGAAAGAAAAAGAATTCGTGCGCGACCTTCCTGGTGGAGCCTCGCGCTTGATCGCCCGCGCCGACGGCTACCGTTACACGGTGGTGAACGGACAAGTACTGTTGCGTGATGGCGAACCGACCGGCGCGTGTCCAGGTCGAGTGCTGCGGAGTTATGAACAGTAACAGTAACGAGTAATGAGGACTGAGGACTGAGCGAAACAGAAGGCGCGACGGTGGAGCTTTTTACTCAGTCCTCAGCACTCAGTCCTCAGCACTGATGCTAAAACGCACCTTCCAGCACCTCCACGGTGTCGGTGAGAAGACCGAGAAGCGCATCTGGGCGGAGGGCATCACGAGTTGGGAGGAATTTCTCGACTCACCTCGCCCGGCCGTGCTGTCCCCGTGGCAACACGATCTGGCGTGCGGCGAGCTGGAGCACTCTGTGCGCGCCTTGGAACGCCGCGACGCGCGCTATTTTGCCGAAAAACTCTCCGCGCAGTTGTACTGGCGCCTGTACCCGGAGTTCGGTCAACGCATCGCTTACCTGGATATCGAGACCACTGGTGTCGCTGCCGGAATGTCAGCCATTACGGTCATCGGCCTGTACGACGGCGAGCGACCAAGCGTTTATGTACAAGGGCAGAATCTCTCTTGCTTTGCCGCAGCTATAGAAGAGTTTACACTGTTGGTGACATACAACGGCAAACTCTTCGACCTGCCGTTTATTCGACGAGAGTTGGGTTTGTCTCTTGGGCAGGCCCATATCGATCTGCGCTACCCGTTGGCGGCTTTAGGCTACAAAGGTGGGTTGAAGAAGATCGAACGCAGCCTCGGTCTCGAACGCGAAGGCCCGGTAGCGTTGCTCGACGGTTGGTGCGCCGTACTGCTGTGGCAGTATCACCAGCAGGGAGAAGCAGGAGCGCTGGAAACGCTCCTGCGCTACAACCTGGAAGATGTCATCCACCTGCCGCAGCTTCTCGCCGTGGTGTACAACACGCGGATTCA
>JBGPOI010000258.1:0-7051 GCA_041487975.1 Binatia bacterium
ATTCGGCCCGTGCGCGTTCGAGTGCGGTCCGAGCACGCCGGTAATCATGAACTGCGCCTGGGGAAACTTCTCGCCGAGCATGGCCATAAAGGGGATCGTGCCACCCTCGCCCATGTAGCATGCTTCCTTGCCGAAGAACTCCAGCGACGCGCGCTTGAGCGACTCCTCTAGCCAGGGTTCAAGGGCTGGTGCGTTCCAACCCGAGGCGCATTGTTCTGCGACGAAGGTGACCCGAGCATCATAGGGCGGATCTTGCTCAAACAGTTGCTTCAGGAGGGCCGTCGCCGCCTTGGCGTCGGCCGTGGGCGGAAGCCGCAAGGAGACCTTGGCGGCGGTCACGGGCCGCAGCACGTTGCCGGCGCTATCGAGCGGCGGCAGGCCCGCCGCGCCGGTGATCTCAAGCTGAGGCCGCCAGGTGCGATTGAGCAGCGCCTGACTGACCTCGCGAGCGACTGGTCTAGTGCCTTGTTGGAAAGGGTACTCGCTATAGACGGTCGCCCCGAGCACCTGCGCGGTTGCGGCGACTTGCTGCAGGCGCTCATTGGGAATCTCCATATACAACTCGCGGGGCAAAATCTCGCCGGTCTTCTCATCCTCCAATCGGCTCAGCAGTTGCCGCAGAATTCTGAAGGTTGAGGGCACGATGCCACTGGCGGCGCCGGAGTGCACCCCTTCGGTCAAGGTGGACACGGTGAGAGTACCGGTGGCGAGCCCACGCAAAGAGGAGGTGATCCACAGTTGCTCGTAATTGCCGCAGCCGGAATCGAGACAGATAACCAGGCTCGGCGTGCCAATACGATCCTTCAGGACCTCAATGTAGTACGGTAGGTCGCCGCTGCCGCTCTCTTCGCAGGCCTCGATAATGATCACGCAGCGGGCACAAGGCGTACCTTGGAGCTTCAGTGCCTTGATCGCGGTAAGCGAGGCGAAGGCGGCATAGCCGTCGTCGGCGCCGCCACGACCATAAAGCCTGCCGTTTTTGCTTACCGGCTGCCACGGCCCCAGTCCCTCGTTCCAGCCCTCCATCGGCGGCTGCTTGTCCAGGTGACCGTACAACAACACGGTTGCAGCCGAGTCGCCGAGAATCTCGATGAAGAGCAACGGCGTGCGCCCCACCAGGCGAATTACCTCTAACGTCAGACCCGGCACTTCTTGGGCTTGAATCCACTTGACGATCAACTCGACCGCCTGGTTCATGTAACCGTTGCTGTGCCAGTTCGTGTCGTAAGCCGGGGACTGGTTCGGGATGGTCAGGTATGCGTTGAGGGTGGGGATGATGCTGTTGGTCCAAGTGTGTTCGACAAACCGGCGGGTTTTGTTGATGTCCATAGGAACACGTCATGCCCTTTCTGGCAAGTGAAAAGCCACTCTCGCGCGATCTGATTCAGCAGTTCGCTGAGGGAGTGGCCCAGCAGTCCTGTCACTCTAAGTTACAGACTGAACGCCGCAAGCGCGGGAAATATGCAGCCAACCTCAGAGGCCAAGAAGTCAAGCTGCCGGTCGCGTGTCAGGCCGGACCTTGCGCTCCTTAAACAGCCACTTGCCACCCACCTTCTCCATTTGATCCTCGTAGCGGCCCGAGAGAATCAACTCGGTTTTGCCTTCGGCCGCATGGGTCATCAGCAGGTAGCACTCACCCGAGGCATGAGTCCCTTCGACGTTGATGAGGACATTCATCACACAGTGCCGGGGTTGGGCCGCGCCGGTCCACGCGCGGTATTTTTCGGTGAACTGCCGCAACGCGGCTGTGCCCTGCCAGCGTCCCAGGATCGGACTGTCGAACACCCCATCTGCGGTGAAACAGGCGACCCACTCGTCATAGCGACCGGAGTCGATGTACAGGCAGTAACGGGTAACCAAATCCCTAATCTCCTCTTTTTCCTCTAAAACACTTACCATCGTCTTATCTCCTCTCTAATCCTCAAATGTCACTCTGCCGTCGGTGTTAGGCGCACCTGCACGTCTTTGCCATCACGCTGCACGCGCAAGGTTACCGTTTGGCCCTTGCCGCCACCAAGTTTGTCGCGAAAACTCGCAACATCCTCTATGGCTTCACCTTCCACCGCAACAATCACATCGCCGCGCTGGAGAGCGTCCGCGCCCTGCGCCGCTCCCACGTCTGCTACCAACACTCCCTTGGTCTCTGGCAGATTAAAGTATGCGGCCAACTCCGCGGTGAGATTCTGCACGGTCACGCCGGAAACTTTCAGGCTGGCCGGCGCCGGACGGTTGCCCGGAGTCCCCAGCGGAAGGGCCGTATCAAACAGTTCTTTGGCCACGAAGATCGGCCGGCGAAAACGCAGCGCTAACGCGATCGCGTCGCTTGGCCGGCTGTCCACATCGAGGGGTTTTCCGGCGGAGGTCAGATGAATATGAGCGTAGTAGGTACTGCCCTTCAGTTCACTCACCACGACTTTCTCAAACGTGACCCCGACTTGATCGAGGATGGTCTTCATCAGGTCATGGGTGAGCGGTCGCGGGGGAGGGGTGCCTTGCAGTTCTAGAGCAATCGCCTGCGCCTCAAAGGGCCCGACCCAGATCGGCATCGCCTTTTTCTTATCCGCGTCTTGCAGGATCACCACCGGCGAATTCGAGAACTGGTCAAAGCGCACATCACGCACTTCAACCCGCACCGGTTCCTCTAGCTTAGTCGCCGCGTGGCAGGCGGAGACGAGCAGGCCAAGCACCGCGGGCAACAGACCAGCCAGGGTGAACGCGGGGAATAACGAACAGGCGGAGAGCCAGCGGCTGCGGATGTGCCCGATCATAGGGCCTCCTTTATGGCTTGCGGTTGCGTGGCGAGAGCATGATTTTTTCGTTCTTCTCTGCAAGAGCTTGTCTCTTTCCCGTTTTTTTTGCTAGTATAGTTGCTTACTATGGGGAAGACAATTTCTGGGGACCGACTCAAAGCGTTCTTCTTCGAGTGCGCCCGCAAAAGCTTCTGGGAACTCGGCCTCAATGACCACGCTGTCATCGAGTACATTGCCAACGTCCTCACCGCTTTTGCCCATACCGACCAACTGTATCGCCTGCGTGCGCCGAATGGTCGCCATTTAGACAGTGTGGTCGAAATGCTTAGCGCTCGCGCCGCGCCTTCTGCACCGCCACAACCGCCGGTGATGCGCGAGCGAGAAATACGCAAGTATGTCGGCGACTACACCCTCTTCATGAGCGGGCTCTTTCGCTCCTACAGCGAGAAGACCGGAGTCCTGGATTACTACCTGCAGGAAGGCCGCCGTTCGTATTGGAAGGTCTCCGAGTTAGACCTGGCCCTTTATCAGACCGGCTTCCTGCTATTCCAGGAGTTGTCCAAGAACTTCGAGTACTACTCTGGAGCGCTCGATTACATGCGCAAGGCATGCTTTGCCAGCGGTCCGGGCGAGAATCCCTTTGGCCTGTTTCTCCGTCAGGTCGAAGGCTGGATCAAAGTCAATCTGTCCGGCAACTGACCGTGGCAGATGATTTACAGTGGGTCGTCGCCACCAGCGAAGAGGCGCTGCGGCTCGACACCTTTCTTGCCCGCCGATTCCCGTCCCTCTCGCGGCGTGAAATCGTCGAACTTGTTGCCTCTGGCCGAGCACGGCTGAACGGACACCCCGGCAAAAAAGGGACCCGGGTCTGCCAGGGAGATATCATCGCTGCCCCGTCCGCACCTGCTCTGGCCCCAAACCCCGATCTCCCTATTACCGTGATATATGTTGACGATGCCGTCATAGTGCTCGACAAGGCAACGGGCATACCAAGCATCGCGCTGCGCCACGTGGAGACTCATACCGTCGCCAATTTCCTGGTGGCCAGCTTTCCCGAGACTCTCACGGCCGGCCCGCACTCGCTCGAATGCGGGCTCATTCATCGTCTCGATACCGCTACCTCAGGTTTGTTGCTGGCGGCGCGCACGCCCGAGGCGTACGCCTCACTCCGTGAGCAATTTCACAGCCACACGGTCGAAAAGCAGTATATCGCTGTGGTCGAAGGATGTTTACGAACGAGCGGACAGGTAACGTCCTGTTTAGCGCCCAGCGGACTGCGCGGACAGCTTATGCGCCTGGTCCCGACCGGACAGGGACAGGAGGCGTCCACCGCCTATGAGCCCGTAGCCACGTCACCGAGCCGCACGCTGGTGCGGCTCACCATTACGACCGGCGTGCGCCATCAGATCCGGGTGCACTTAGCTGCGCTCGGTCACCCGATTGTCGGAGATACACACTATGGCTCCCCGAGCGGGGCGCCACGTCTCTATCTGCACGCCGAAGTTTTGGTTTTTACCTCTCCGGCCACGGGTCAGCGCGTTCGCTGCATGAGTCCCGCTCCGCAGGATTTTTTCGCGGTCGCGGGATGAATCAGGCTGCGGTTTTTCCTTTATCCTTGGCGCAGGCAGTGCATAGGTTGTAGGCGTTGTTGGGGTCCTCGGACAGCCCCTCGTCGAGATTATGACACACCTTCTTGCACTCGGCACAGATGAAATAAATGCCTTCGATGGTCTTGTTGATCCGCTCGCGGTTGAGGACACGGCCCTTGAGCTTTTGGATGCGGATACCGAGCAGTTCTTCGTAACGCTTCTTGATTTTGCGTCGACCAGCCTCGTCTTTCGGCAGTTCTTCTTCGGTCGACTCCTCAACGCGCTCCTCGTCATCAAACAGATTGAGGCTCTTTTTTGCAGTTTCCTTCTTGCGCGTCCGCGGCATGGGCTCTCTCCTCCAGGCTAACGAGTCCGGCTCACGTGCTCGGGGTTCTTATCGCAGACCCAAAAAAACCCTTTTGGGCCGAATCCAGTAAACTGAATAATCTTGCTGTCGGATCCGCAGGTGGGACATAAACGTTTATTCCGCGCCGCGTCGCTCTTTTGCGCAGTTTTGGCTTTTTCTGCCACAGTACAATCCTCCAAGGAAAATGGGAAAAGAAATGTTGGCGGTGCGCCGCCAGATTTGCTGAAGATATGGTATCGTAGCTGCCTCTGTCAAGGGTTCTTGTGGGTCCAGAGCGCGCCCTGTATCTTCTCGTCTTCTTCCGCACTGCTGGCTGAGCGCTGACCACTGGACACTCGATATTATGACTGAATCTTCCCTTCTCCAGGCCGGGGATACCGTCCTGTTCATCGACCGCAAAGAGCGTGAATATCTCCGCACCCTCAAGGTGGGTGGACGCATTTCACTGCATGGCGGGGCGTTGCAAGCGGATCAGATCATTGGCTTGCCTGACGGCAGCCTGGTGCACACGGCGCGCAATGAGCCGTTTCGTGTTTTGCGCCCGACCTATGCCCACCTGATTCCCAACTTGCCACGCAAAGCCCAAGTCATCTATCCCAAAGACGTGGGGATCATGCTGTTGTGGGGCGACATTGTTCCTGGCGCCTCGGTCGTGGAGGTTGGAGCAGGACCGGGTGCTCTCACCATTGCCCTGCTCCGCGCCATCGGCCCGACCGGAAAGCTCGTGACGGTCGAAGTACGGGAAGATTTCTGTGAGATGTCGCGCGAAAATGTCGCGCGCTTCTTCGGTGAGGCGTCGAACTGGACGCTCATGCTGGGAGATGCCTACGCAGGGATCGAGGCGCGTGACGTAGATCGGCTGCTGCTCGATGTCCCTGAACCCTGGCGAGTGCTGCCGCACGCGGCCCAAGCCCTGCGGCCGGGCGGCGTCCTGGTCGGCTACGTTCCTACAGTCGTGCAAGTGAAAGCCCTGGTGGATGAACTGCGTGCCCATCCAGGGTTCGCGGCGATCGAGGTGATGGAGAACCTGCTGCGCTTCTGGCACGTCAAAGATCTTTCTGTCCGCCCAGAACACCGCATGGTGGCGCACACCGGCTTTATCATCGTGGCGCGACGAGTGCCTGAAGGGCGTGGTGCTGTTGAGGAAGAAAACTTCCCTTCCTCTTGAAGCGAAGCGTGGCCGAAGAGATCACCGTCGTGCTTAATTTTTCCGTACGGAGCTGAGCCAAATGACTCTTGCATCCCCTGCGCCGCAAACGAGGACGTGGGATGTGCTCGTCATCGATGACGAGAAGAACATTCGCGCGACACTATCAATGTGTTTGGAGGGAATGGGGTGCCACGTTACTGCGGTCCCGTCGGGGCAGGCCGCGCTTGCGGCGCTCAGCCATCAGACGTTCGACCTGGCTTTTTTGGATCTCCGCTTAGGCGAGACGAACGGCCTTGATCTCCTGGCTCAACTGCTGGCCGAGAGCCCAAACCTCGCGATTGTCGTCATCACGGCCTACGCCACCTTCGACACCGCCGTGGCAGCGATCAAGCACGGCGCGAAAGACTATCTTCCCAAGCCCTTCACGCCGGCCCAGGTTCGTCACGCGGTCGAGCAGCTTACCGAGCGGCGTGAGCTTACCCGTCGGGTTCTCGACCTCGAGGGACAATTGCGCGAGGCCGTTCCGGAAGTGGATTTGGCAACCACCGCGCCGAAGATGCGCGCCGTGCTCGAGGTGATCGTGCGCGCGGCAAAGTCGGAGGCGACGGTGTTCTTACGCGGCGAGAACGGAACGGGTAAAGGCGTGCTCGCTCGCTTCCTGCACACCCAGAGCGCCCGCGGCTCTGGCCCGTTCGTGGTCGTCAACTGCCCAACCCTCTCTGAGGAGCTGTTAGCCAGCGAACTCTTTGGCCACGCCAGGGGGGCGTTCACGGGGGCGATTCGCGACCAGGCGGGACGGGTGGAAGCGGCCCAGGGTGGCACCCTCTTTCTTGATGAGATTGGCGAGATTTCGCCGGGACTTCAGGCCAAACTGCTCCGCTTCTTGCAGGAGAAGCAGTTCGAGCGAGTCGGTGAAAACAAAACTCGCCATGCGGATGTCCGCGTGCTGGCCGCGACCAATCGTGACATCGAGACGGATGTGAAAACCGGTCGATTTCGTGAAGATCTCTTGTATCGGCTCAATGTCATCGAGGTTCACACTCCGCCGCTGCGGGAGCGTCCGGAAGACATCGTCCGTCTCGCCCGTCGGTTCTTAGAATTTTTCGCCCGCAGCGCTCGCCGCCCAACTCCAGAGCTGTCGCAGTCCGCCGAGCAGGTTTTGCTGGCATATCCCTGGCCTGGGAACGTCCGGGAA
>JBGPOI010000259.1:0-7018 GCA_041487975.1 Binatia bacterium
CTTGAGGTGGCGCGCGGTGACGAGAATGACGGTCACCACCCCTTCCAGGAGGTTAAAGACGGGCTTCCCGTACACCCCCGTACTCTCAATCGCTACGTGCGTGCACCCCGCGCTGCTCAGCCAGTCCGCCAACTGGAGCAACTCGTCGGTCATGGTCGAGAAGGTACGAAGCTCCTTCCGGCCCTTCTTGCTCAGGCACGCCCCCACCGTCTTGGCGTGCACGGCTAGTCCGCAACCACAGTCGTGTAGCACTTCCAGCGCCGACTCCTTGCGGTCCCGGCGGGAGAACCGCGCACGCAAAAGAGTCTGCTCTGCGTGCTCGCCTCTACGGCGGCAACACTGTGTGATGCCGGAAATCGGTTCTCGGGTCCGGCTCACTAACGGGCTCGGAGCACCAAGGCGTCTCGCCCTCGTACGCGCCGGAGACCAGAGCAAGTGTAGCGCTCGGCTGCCTCCTTTTCCTCCCGGGTGGCGCCGCTCGCGTCATGACTGGCTAACGCAATGCTCAGGGGCGCGGCCAGAACGTGACCGTTCGCGTTCTCCAGAACCGCTGCGTGGCCGCGGTCGGGTGGAACGACTTGTTAGGCGCTTGCCCCCTCGCGGTGGAACGTACGCATCACTGATCTCCACTAGCGGCTCCCCACGCTCTAAGAGTTCGATCGCGGACGGCAAACTCTTGGTCAAAATTTCACGTAGCCGCGCGTTCGAGGTGTTCCCACACGTCACCCACAAGACCTGCGGTGGTGGCCCCAGCCGCTCAACGAGTAAACGAAAGTCTTCATCCTTACTCATGACTACGACCCCTGCCTCGCGTGCCGCCTTGAAGATGACAGGATCCTTTGCGTTCCTAAGTCCCACATCACGCACAGCCTGCGCGTCAATGCCGAATGTCTCACGAATCCAGCACGCCAGCGCCGGGGCCAGTTGCGCGTCAATCCAGATAATCACGCTGCGACCACGGGATGATCGAGTCGCCGCCTCGCGAAGCGCAGGCACGCGGCAATATCCTCAGGCTCAAGGTCTGGTAATTCTTCCCTCACCTGCTCCGGGGTCAGTCCATTGGCAAGTAAGTCCAGTACATCGATGACACGGATACGCATCCCTCGGATGCAGGGCCGTCCCCCGCATTGGTCCGGGTCAACCGTGATTCGCTCCGCCAGCTTCGCCATTGATCTGCACCTCTTGGGTCAACACTTACCACCATTAAGTGAGATTAACCAGGTTATCATCATTGAGAGGTTTTCTCGCCTAACGCCTTGGCGATGAGCCGCCGGCGCACACCAGTTCGCGTCGAGCAGCATCACATAAGTCGGCCGGCTCCATTGTCATGTTAGACGACACGTGGGATGACCTCCTTACGCTTTCGTCTGCGTCGTTCGAAGTCGTCATGCCGCAACTCGATATTGTCCCACATCACGAGTTCGCCACGAACGAGCGTCATCGCGCGAACGTCCCCATCTTGGGAGATCACAAACCCGATGCTCCCCGGGACGTTTGCGCAGTAGCGCATCATCGATCTGTGCCTGGTGCCGTAGTGATTGTAATCGATCGCGACGCCCCGCTTCCTGCTGGCACGACTATCGAGTGCGCGCAGTAGCACTAACGGCGGCGTATTCGTTTGTATTTCGACCCCGAATCCTCGCACTGCAAGATCAGGGGTCAGTAGTACGAGCCCATCAACCCTCGAAAGTAGAGATATAAGCCACAACACGCCATCGAGTTCGGTCCGGGACTCCTCAAGGTCATTGGCCGCGATAGACTCGTCAAGATACAGATCGGTGGGTACATGGTCCAAGTTCTTATCGATGAAACCAGACGTGATCTCATCCTGCGCGTACGTGTGCCGTACGGTGAAGACCGCCCGCCGACGCAATGCAGTCTGCAATCGACGGTAGTCGATCGCGTACTTAATGTTGAGGTTGTTGAAGTCACTGGCCGGTGTTATGAGCACGGCGCCCCCATGGCGATATTGCCGAATGCGCAAGAGTAGACGGCGGACCGCAGTGAGCCAGTCGGCCGTCAACGACGTAACCCAATGGCCCCGCGCATCATACTGCTCATCTGTAAGATCCGAGCGAACAGCCTCGATATAGCTCCGAATCCCTGGTGCCAACGCGTCGTGTACCGGACCTTGATCGAGCGCATCGATGGCACGTGGGTGTAGGTCGTTGATGAGGAGATCCGCGATTAGTTCGTAGCCCCGATAGACCGAGACGTGTCCTACTCCAGAGATGCTGGCTTGAAAGAGGCCTGGTCGTTCGGGGCCTTCCTCTGAGTCGTGGTTTACGAAATCGAAGTAGCTATTGCCCTGATCCACCAAGCCCCAGACGAAGAGGTCGCCATTCTGGTTGTGATACACGGCGAGCGAGGACGAACGTGGATCAGAGGCCCTTGAGATCTTTGTGACGTTCGACACGTCGAATGGAACCCTGCACTCGAGCACGACGTAGCTCCACCTATCCTGAACAATGCGCTCTGGTGGAGATGGATCTGGGTCCTCGGGGTTCATGTAGACGATGTGGAATGCGATCGAGTGTCCCTCCTCCGTCCGAAGGCTCGCGAAGTACATGGTCTCGAATAGACGCTGGAGTGTGTGCTCCGTTGGAAGCCCCGGGCGCCCGCGACCGAGTGACGTGTGCACTCTCGAAACAAGACCTGCTAGCCAATCGTTCATTGAGGTAACTGCCAATCGGAGGGGAGACACCTCTCGTCGTTGTCGTCTAACGCTCCGCGTAGCCGGGCGCCGCCGCGCTGAGTGCGGCGGGAACCCGACAGCGCTGCTGTTGGGCGCTCCGGTTGACGCGGATGTTAGCTCTCTGCATGCTCAACTATGAACTTTGCGCGATGGAACAGCTCATCGAACGTGATGATCTCTGGGTGATCGACGCTGCGCCGAAAAAGTTCAAACGAGCGGTACCTGTCGTTGTTAACGCCGGCATCGGTCTCAAACTGCACGAGGTTGCCCACCACCAAGAAAGACCGAGGCTGGTGAGTGAAGACCACTTCTCCAGTCGGATTCCCCTTTTCATCCGTGAGTTCGAGTTTCTCGGCTAGTTTACGTATGGCCATTGCGACAGTGCCCTGGACCTGAGAGATGCCCCCGGCAAGTTCATCCGAGGGGGCCCAGCAACCTGATCGATAAGGCTGGGGCTGGAGAAGGTCCGTCGTGTGCTTTTTGATCTCCACGAAGCACATGGCATCAATAGCTCCACGTGTCTTGAGTATTGCGTCGGCTCGCTTCCCGGGTGTCACGATGTTGTGGCCGATTACCACCTGTTCGAGTTTCCGGTCGTCTAAGCCGGACAAGAACAAGAATGTGAGGCCGTAACCGAATATCCACCGGTTCCGCTCTAAGAAAGCCTGCCACACACCTTCTTCGGTCGTGCTTAACTCCCGCTTCTCGCGCTCAAAGTACGTGGGGTCGCTAAGCAGTTTCTCAAAACGCTCCAGTTCCTTCTTCCGATAACCAAGGGCAATGATGTCTGCCTTTGTCACCTCGGACTTCGCAAGCTCCAAAACCAGTTCCTGGTTCTGGACGATGAGGTCTCTTGCCTGCGCAGGAGAAACGAGCATGCGGGAGAGTTGAGCATCTGTAACGTTGATGCTGCCCCGGTTGGGAAATCGGACGAGCTGCAGGTTTGAAATGAACTCTAGCAACTTTGGTATTTCATCTCCTACAAACGAGAAGTGGGTCTTGTGGGGGCTGCCTTTGTCCGTCGAGAACCGTTGGATGGTAAGTGTAGAGACGCCACGATTGTCCTCGTAGAACTTCGCCACGATCTCCTGTCGACCGCCGTGCGTCACTCGGATTACGTGCTCCCCTCTTTCAAGCGCGAAGCTATGGGTTTCGAGGGAGTCGACAACCTTCGACGCGATGCGAAACCGCCGATCGCTTTGAGATGCGAAGGACAAGCTCCGGCTTATGTAGGTCTTATCCGGCTTCTTGTTCTGGTGATACTCGAACTCGTCGGCCATGGCGATGACCTTCTGAGAGCTAACGCCACTACGCTGAGAGGCGCGAACGTAGTGAGAGGAAGAGTAGGGTCAGGTCTTGATTTATCACTTTCGTATTACGGGCTCGTAAGGAGCGTTCGCCGGGACCGGCATGGTGCAAGAGAAAAGGCGTGGTGCAAGACCTGCTCCCTTTTATCACCTGTGCTCGTCTTTGCACTCAGGGATTCCGCTCTACTTCTTCCCACTGAAACGGATGGAACTCGGCAATCTGCTTGACATCCGCCGCGTTCTTTGTCAGGACGGTGAACCCAGGGCGCACCGCCGTCATGGCCATCAGAGCATCCTTGGTCATACGCGCACGACCAATCTCTGCGTAACCGTACTTCTCCCCAATCAGCGCTAACACCCGCCCGCAAGCCGTCCAATCAGAGTCGAAAAGAATCTCTGACACGTCATGTGTCCTCCAAATGCCCAAAGACATCGCGGATGGTCAGACCATCGCGCACGGCTGCTTTGAGGAAGCGTTCGTGCGCAACCCACGCCTGACAGTCTTTGTCCGCCTCGCTAATCACCCGTTCGAGCTCGCGCTCAATCGCCTCCGTCTCAGTTTTGGCTCCCAGTACCTGCTGGGCTTTTTTCAGCTTGACTTGGTCGAGAATCAAATGGTTGTTCTTCCGTACATTCATTGCAGACTTCATGTTGTTCACCTTATACACATCATAAATTCTATTATGTACAGCCACAAGAGATTTGTTTCAGTACCGTAGCCCAGATGGAGCGGAGCGCAATCCAGGAACTATTCGCCAAACTCTCCCCCGCGTGATCTTCCATCTTTGCTTCTCTTAAACTCTTCATGAAAGACTCCCTTGCGTCCCTCAATTCCTCTGCGACATATGCAAGATCAATCTCGGCAAACCGCCGGAGGGGATAGGATCAGGTCTTTCTTTTTGCAGTGGAGTCTTCTTGCCTCAGTCTTCACTAGCTCTCGCCATGTGTTATTGCAAGACCTGACCCTATTTCTTCCTGTATCACCCGGACTACTACGCAGCCTTCGTCTTGGATCCCGACGGGCACCGTATTGAAGCAGTCTGCCACGCGCCTGAGACGCCTGCAGTGGTATGAACCGCTACGGAAGGTCTTATCCTCACTGCTGGCTAACCTACTAGCCGACCCTGACAATCTTGGGGTGACGTTCCAGCTTGGCAAAGACCTCTTGGCGTAAACTGGTGGTGATTTGCGCATCAATGCGGGTGTTCTGAATATTCTTGTGGCCCAGGTGATCCGCCACGTACTCAATGCCCTGACCGGCTTCCAGCAGATGCACGGCAATCGAGTGGCGCAGACTGTGAATCGAGCGGCACTTAATGCCTGCCTCCTTGGCATACTCGTAAAGAGCATCTGGATCTGGCGTTTCTTTAAGGCTCCCTGTCTGCCGGTAAAGAGGTAGTGGCCGGCATCCTAGCGGACACGCAAATAAGAGCGCAGCAACTTGGCATTATGGCGCCAGAGCGGTTTCTGACTACTCACGCCATGTTTCAAGCGATGAATGCGGATGTGCAAATCTTTGAGGTTCACGTCCTCCAGGGTAAGCAAGGTCGCTTCTTCAACCCGCAAGCCGTAGTGGTAAATCAGGGCAAATAAGGCCCGGTCGCGAGGTGAGGAAATAACGTTGAACAGCCGTGTGACCTCTTCCTGGGTGAGATAGCGGGGGAGGGCGGCTTTGATGAATGACGGATGTTTGGAGCGTGGTTTGAGCTGCATGTTTTAGCTCTTAAGTGCAACTCGTTTTTACAAAGGGTATCCAGGGGTCCAAAGCGAAGCTCGGGCTTCTGGTAGAGCGGGACCGCTCCTTCGAGCCGACGACGCCTGGGGAGCTAAAGGCGGAGGCATAGTCCTCCGCCTTTAGCCAGAGAGGGTGCACCTTCCGTCTAGAAAGCGCACAGGGTAATGCTCACGTTATGGCTCGGAAGGACCAACATGTGTCTGTGACCGGCTCCGCACGCGTGTAACAGCTAGTTGCCTGACGGGATTAACGACACGTGCGTGGCCGCCGTGAGCCACTTCCCCTCTGCCTTCACATAGGTGCCGGTAAAACGAAGAAACTGGGTTCTGGCCGGGCCGCCTTTGGGTTTGAGCGCCACCGCGAGGTGCCCCCAGATCACTCCCGTATTCCCAATGACCTGGTATTGAAAATTGATCGGGGTGAGGGTGAACCGTTCATTATCGGCAAAGTTCGTCTGCCAAATTTGCCGATACGCGGCTTTCCCAGCCACCGGAAACGGGGAGGTCGGGCCGAACGCGACAATCTGGTCATGCCACTGCGCACTCAGGGCATCCAGATCGCCTTTGTTAATCGCGGCTACCACTTGCGCATAGGTAGCTTTCAGATCGGCGACATCATCGCTGCGTGCGGCTGACGGGGCAAAGAGCAACGCACTGAGAGCAACGGTCAGTAAAACTTGCCTGTACAGCATAGAATCCCCTCCTTCTGGGAGGCTGCGCTCAGGCAGCCTGGTGAGTGCATGGAGCCAGTCGTCTCTGCCATAGCACTTTCTGGTGAAAAGAAAAAGCCTCCGGCTGAAAGTGGTTGCGCTCACACCGCCCCTTGAAGACGCGGGCGACAGCAAGGAGGTCCGTGGCCCAATCATCCCCCGTATCGGGAAAGGCGGATGAGCCTGCGGAGCAAAGAGGATGAGCGGAAACTTCGTGCCGGCTCCGGGTATCCAGAGAAGGAGGTAGGGTCAGGTCTTGATTTATCACTTTCGTATTACGGGCTCGTAAGGAGCGTTCGCCGGGACCGGCGTGGAGCAAGAGAAAAGGCGTGGTGCAAGACCTGCTCCCTTCGGCTTGACCCTTTTTACCCTTTCTCAGAAGTATCCTTCCTGGACCCGATGATCCTGACAAGCCAGGGGAGCTAGGGTATGTTTTTCTACACGCCCCCTCTGTATCAGGTGTAGCAAGGAACCTCGTATTCGCAGAATTCGCCCTAGAAACCGCTGCATCGCTGGCCGCGCAGGCCCAGGCGCAGAGGCTTTCTGTTGATGCCTACCTGAAGATGTTTCTA
>JBGPOI010000260.1:0-7006 GCA_041487975.1 Binatia bacterium
GCAACAGCTCATCACGCTCATCAGATTCACGTCGAGCACGCGGCGGAAGTTTTCCATCTGAAACTCGGCGCGTTTGTACATTACCGTTCCTTGTGAGAGGACGAGTACGTCGAGCTTGTCAAAAGGCGGCTGGAAGCTCTCAACCTTCTGGTCGTCGGACACGTTCCAGTAGAAATACGTGAGACCTGAGAGATCTGAGGCTTCTTCTCCTTGGTAATCTTTAGCGGACGGTCTCGTCCCGCACACAAAGACAGTCGCGCCGTGAGCGTGGAACACTCGGGCGATGCCATTGCCGATGCCGCTGGAGCCGCCCACGGCTAGAACAGTTTTGTTGCTGAAATCAATTTTATTCATCATGGCCAGCCGACTTTATCGGATTTTCCTCTTCAATGAAACGCCGAGAACGTGCTACCATGTACGACAACTAAGCAAGACAGATGCTTTAGGCAAAAAGGAGGACTGAAGTATGACGCAGTATGTCTATGCCGGCGCGGCGCCCTGGAGTGGGGCGAGTGACACCACCCAACCGGGCGGCCTCTTCCGTCTGGCAGTAGGGGAGAGCGAGTGGCGCTCGCTCAGCCAAGGCCTTCCCGACCGGACTGAGGTGCGAGCTATCGCCATCCATCCCCACAACCCGCAGATCATCTACGTAGGGACCCAGCATGGTCCCTATCGTAGCCAGGACGGTGGCGATCATTGGGAACGTCTCGATTTTCCCGATAAGGACCTGGTGGTGTGGTCAATCCTTTTTCATCCCAAGAATCCACAGATTCTTTACCTCGGCACAGCACCGACGGCGATCTACCGCAGCGACAACGGCGGGGACAGTTGGAAACGTTTGCCCATTATCGAACCAGCAGGGATGGTGCGTATGGGGTTCCCCTGCCGCATCATTCGCCTCGCGGCGGACCCGAACAATCCGGACGAACTGTACGCAGGGCTGGAGGTTGGCGGCGTGATCCGTAGCTTGGATGGTGGCGAAACCTGGAACGACTGCACGAAAGAGCTGAGCAAGTTTCCAGAACAGGAACATTTGCAAAGTCAGCTCATCAGCGACACGAATAGGGAAGGCATAATGGACTCCCATGCGTTGAGCGTGAGCGCGGCGCGACCTGGGACGGTATTTCTCGCGACGCGCATGGGTCTATTTTGTAGTCCTGATCGCGGAGAGACCTGGCAAGAGATGGAAATCTGGCGGCATTCCCCGCTGGCGTATGCACGCGACATCCAAGTCGCGCCGCATGATCCCACCACCCTCTACGCCGCCCTCAGCGACGCTGCTATGGGGAAAGCCGGTTCTCTCTACCGTAGCCAAGATCTCGGACAAACCTGGCGGCGTTTCGATCACGGGGTCACGGCACGCAGCACGATGATGACCGTGGCTCCCAGCCGTCAGAACCCACAGGTTGTGTACTGCGCCACCCGTAAGGGGCAGGTGTTTGGTACGCAAGATGGTGGCGCCTCCTGGGCCGAGTGTTCGCTGCCAGCCGCACGGCAAGATGTGTACGCCCTGGCCTGCAGTTAATCAGCACAGGATTTCGCGTAGGCTGGAGTTTGCGGCGTTCATTCCAGCCTACGTCAGAAGCTCTTGTCGAAAGGTGTTCGCGTCCTCCGGATTAATGAACCCGTCAACTTTTTGCCGTCTCGTTCCTGTATAGACAGCAGACGCAAGCATCTTCACTCCCAGTACGGCAGAGCAAAGCGCGTAAATGCGCAAGGCTGGGTTATCGAGAAGAACTTCCATTTGTCTCCCGCCAATCTAGGAGTACGACCTGGTCCTTGTCGGCTGGAATGAGTGAAACGAATTCCAACGCTATGGATTTCTCCCTGCTTCACCCCCTCGCCTGTTCAAGAAACGCCAGCACCGCCTGATTGAACGCCTCCGGCTGGTCGATGTTCGCTGCATGCCCGGCGTCGGGAATGACGACCTTCGTCGCGCCAGGAATCTTGCTGGCCATATAGTCGGTCGCGGCGAGGAACGGTTCATCCTTGGCGCCGACAAGGACGAGGGTGGGAACCTTGATTGAATCGAGGGAGTTGATGACACGCGCGTCGCGTTGCGCCAGCATGCCGCGCGCCGCGTGCGCTAGACCCTGCGCTGAACGATGATTACTCGCCAGCACTTCAGCGCTACGCCCCAATGCCGCAAGCCCTTTGGTTTCGTACTCGCGCGCGGTCGCTTCAGCCCGTTTGTTCCACCCCGCACGCGGCTCATCCCTTTTATATCCCGGTCCGGTGTCGAGGAGCATGAGCGCCTTGACGCGCTCGGGATGCACCAGATGAAAAGCGAGCGACATGTACCCACCCAGCGACAAGCCGCCGATCACTGTTTGCTCGACCCCGTGGGCATCAAGCAGGGCAGCCATGTCAGCAACGGTTGCCTCCTCTGAGTACGCGGCCGGGTCGTCTGGACTGTCCGACTGCCCGTGGCCGCGCATATCCCAGAGAATCAACCGATAGTGCTGCGAGAGCGCGGCGATGTTTGGCTTCCACATCTCAGCAGTCGCGCTGTAGCCGTTGGTGAGCAGAACCGTAGGACCCGAACCGTGTACTTCGTAATAGATGTGCACGCCGTTTCTCTTAAGAGTTGGCATCGTTAGCCTCCATGCGATTAGGGTTACGTTCGTCTGAAATCTTCTTCTCTCCCGCCATCCCGCTAGCATTCTCGTGAACGAACATCAATGGTCGGACGAGCCCGGGCGACTCTGCTACTTCTCCGATCGCTTGTTGGGCGATAATTTCACAACCGTTTACCTGGTCTCGTTCTCTTGACAAAGGAGAATGAATCCCGTATCGGCACCCCAGGAGCCTTCGCGGGCCAGACGACTGATCGCCTGACTCGCTATATCACGCTTAGGAGAATGAAGGAGAGAAAAACATATGGCAACAAACCCACAGGAATGGCGGGAGGAAACGGTGCGGGTCGCCGGCACCGATCTTACCCTGCTTCAGGGCGGCACGGGCAAACCACTGCTCGTGCTGAACGAGGAACTCGGGCATCCGGGTTGGCTGCGCTGGCATAGCGAACTCGCGCGCAGTCGTACTCTGCTGATCCCGCACCATCCCGGTTTTGGTAAATCACCGCGGGTCGAGTGGGTGAGCAACATCCGCGACCTCGCCGGCTTCTATGCGCGCGTGTTGCGCGAGCGCCAACTCAGGCCGGTCGATGTTATCGGTTTTTCCCTGGGAGGCTGGATCGCCGCCGAAATGGCGGCCTGCGATGCCGCCCAGTTCCGCCGCATGGTGCTGGTGGCGCCGACTGGTATCAGACCGCCGGCAGGCGACATCATGGACCTGTTTATCGTGACCGCCCGGGCCTATCTCGACGCCAGCGTGCACGATATCCCCAACACGCCCGAGTTCGCCAAGCTCTATGGCGGCGAACAAACACCTGAGCAGTTTGAGGCCTGGGAGGATGCGCGCGCGGAGACCGCGCGAGTGGCGTGGCAGCCCTACATGTTCAACCCCAGCCTCGGTCCACTACTGGAGGGGGTGGTGGGTTTACCAACCCTACTAATCTGGGGTAAACAGGATAAAGTCGTACCGGTCAGCGTGGCGGAGGTCTATAAGAAGTCCATAGCCGGGTCCGAGTTGGTGGTGTTTGACGGCTGTGGCCACCGACCGGAGGTTGAGAAGCAGGCGGAGTTTAGTGAACGTGTCCGACGTTTTCTAGCCTGAAATAGGCTAAAGGAGGAACAACTATGCATATCATGTCGTTCTCGGAACGGGCATATATCCATGTACCGGAGGACGAAATTATCAACAACGGCAGCAGCTATTTTGGCGTGCCGAATACGTTCTTCGACCCACAGAAAGGCAGCAAGCTGCTGAACGAGTATCTGGACGAGCGCGTCTATGCTGAGGAGCTGGGCTTCGACGGCGTCATGCTCAATGAGCATCACCAGACCCCCTTTTGTATGGGGTCAGTCATGGACGTCGAGGCCGCGATCCTCGCGCGCATCACCAAGAAGGTGAAGATCGTACTGCTGGGCAACCCGCTGCCGGTGGCTGATCCTTTGCGGCTAGCCGAGGAGCTGTCCATGATCGATATGATCTCCGGCGGGCGGTTAGTGCCGGGCTGGGTGCGCGGGGCAGGAAGTGAACAGATTGCCAACAACATCAACCCCGCCTTTAACCGCGAGCGTTTCAATGAAGCCCACGACTTCATCATTCAAGCGTGGACGAAGCCGGGTCCCTGGCGCTACGAGGGCAAGCACTATCACTACCGGTTCGTCAATCCCTGGGTGTTGCCATTGCAGAAGCCGCATCCTCAGATTTGGATCCCGGGACTCATCAGTCCGGAGACGGTGGTCTGGTGCGCCAAGCACCGCTACCCCTACGTCGCCTTGGGCACTAATCTGGAACCGACGCTGGAGATGGTGAACCTCTACGCCGACGTGGCCGCGCAGGAAGGCTACCAGGCCGGGCCAGAGAACTTCGGCTACCTGCAGAACGTGGTAGTGGCGGAGACGGAAGAGAAGGCCCAGGAATTGGGCCGGGGGTTTGTGTACGGCGGCGGATTCGGTGCATTCGCTCGGCCCGAATGGATGTTTCCTCCGGGCTATAACTCTAAGGAGGCGACCAAACGCCTGGCGAAGGCGTTCACTGATCCGCGGACCGGGACGGAGATCATCCGCTACACCCAGGGAGCCGTAGATATCGAGGAAGTGAAGCGTAGCATCGACAAGAACTACATATCTGCTCAGGAGAACGGCCTGATTATCGCAGGCACACCCAAGACCGTTTTGAAGCGGATTCGCTACATGCTGGAAACGCTGCGGCCGGGGATCTTTGGCACCTGGTACCACCATGGCCCGATGAGCTTTGAGGACCGCAAGACCTGCCTACGGTTGTTGGGACAGGAGGTGTTGCCGGCCATGCGTGAGATGGCGAAAGAATTAGACCTGCCGGGACCTTACGAGCAGAAACCCGGCATCCGGCCGCTACCGGCGTCTGGCCAACGGAATCCGGTGGTGGGCCTGGCTGCAATGGCGGCGTAGGACACACTCAGGAGTCCTTTTCTGAAATGAGAAGGGCAGCCCTGCGGGGCTGCCCTTTCTGTCTTAAGGAAGGGAGGCTCATCAATGGCAGAGATCGGACTCTACGAAGCCATGCGGACCCTGCGCGCAGTACGCCGCCTGCGTCCAGACCCGATCCCTGACGATGTGCTGCACCGTGTGCTGGAAGCAGCCACCTGGGCGCCGACTGGAGGAAATCGCCAACCCTGGCGCGTCATTGTAGTGAAAGAGCGCGGACGCAAAGAGCGCCTCGGCACTCTGTATGCCGATCGCTGGGCGGTGTTCGCGAAGATGTACCGGGGCCGGCTCGCAGACCTCCCCGCAGCCGCTCGCGTGAAAACCGAACGCATGCTCGACGCCGGCGATCACCTCGGCGCCCACTTTGCCGAAGCGCCGGCCATTCTTGTTTTCTGCTTCAATCCAAAGGAAATGGCGATCACTGATGCGAAACTCGACCGCGTTTCAGTGGTCGGCGGCGCGTCAATTTACACTGCCGTGGAGAATCTCCTGCTTGCTTGCCGCGCCGAAGGGCTTGGCTGCGTTCTCACCACCCTCCTGTGTGAATGCGAACCGCAAGTGCGCGAACTCCTCGCCATTCCTCAGCCCTGGGGTACGGCCGCCGCCATCCCGATCGGCTACCCTGTCCTGCGCGGACATGGTCCAATCTCACGGCGTCCGGTCGAGGAACTGGCTTTTGTCGATTCCTGGGGGACGCTTTTTGCGTAACCTTGCAGGAGCGACCGGCCGGTCGCTCCTACTCATTATCCCTGTTTGACAGAGCGCGCCGTCGTCGCTTCACCCGTACTCCCGCGATTCACTCGGCTTCTGTGCGCTTGCGCCTCTTGTGGGATGCCAAAGCGCCGCCACATATCTGGCCCGATCGCCGTCAGTCCGCCATCGACTACCAGCGCCTCGCCTGTCACAAAGCCCGCGTCGTCACTCGCCAAAAATAACGCAACGCCAGCGATATGTTCTCCTTTGCCGTAGTCTGGCCAGGGCTGCATTTTTTCCAGAACCTTAACTGCCGCCTCCGGGTTGCCTTGGTTGGTCAACCCCGTCAGAATCCCACCCGGACAAATAGCGTTGACGCGAATCCGATCGGGCGCTAACTGCACCGCTGCTGCTTTGGTCAGGTTGATCACCGCTGCTTTAGCGGCTGAATACACCAAGGGACCAGATCCGCCGCTGAGGCCTGCCGTCGAAGCGGTGTTGATAATGACCCCACCCTGCCCTTGCTTTCTCATCACCCGCGCAGCGTGCTTAATACCAAAGAACACGCCTTTGACGAGCACGTCAAACGTGTAATCCCACTCTTTCTCCTCAATATCCCACACTGGGCCGATAGCGCCGCCCACACCAGCGTTATTGAAGACAATGTCGAGACGACCGAACTCCGACACTGCGCAAGCGATCATTGCTTGCACGTCAGACTCCTTCGCCACATCCATGCGGATGAAACGGATCTTCTCCGCATACCCAGCGTCTTTGGCAAGAGCAAGCGTTTCCTTGCCAGACTGTTCATTGTAGTCAGCCACGACCACACGCGCACCCTCGTTGAGAAAGCGCAGCGCGGTTGCCTGTCCCATACCGCTCGCGCCGCCAGTAATGACCGCGACCTTATCTTTAAGTTTCATCTTCTTTCCCTTTTACAATTTATCTCGTGAAGGAGATTTGCTTCAATCTCACTCAGATATCGGATGGAAACGAGGAAAGAAATGGGAGGGGAGTGGTCTCACCCTATCAAGCGACAAGGGTGAATCTGGGACACACGGATCTGAACAAGAGGGCCAAGTAGGTTCGGCAGAGTTCTCCGTAGGGGCACGGCGCGCCGTGCCCCTACCGTCTGCTGTTGTGAATCGCTTACACTCCCGAGCGCAGCACCTGTCCAGGCATTGCGCCCGTATGTTTCCCTTCTTCGTACAGCACCTGACCGTTGACGAGAGTGAAACACACGCCCTTGGCGGGCATGACTAAGCGACGGCCGCCGC
>JBGPOI010000261.1:0-7006 GCA_041487975.1 Binatia bacterium
CAGAGATCGACTGATGAAAAGCTGATAGCTGATCGGGCGTGAGAGAGGCAACCCCCCGAAATTCTCCTTAAGACGCAATACCTGACTTTGGCGCACTTTGCCGCTCCTCTGCGTACAGTGCCTGACCCCCGCACCCCCTTCGCCTTGACAAGAGGAGGCATTCTGGCGTATGAGGCAGGGAATGAACACTCACTCAGTTCACATTTGGTGTTTTGAGAAAGGTTGGAGCGAGTGAAAGGTCAGGTTCTCCGCCGAAAGCGGAAGCCCACGTCCCAGGTCACTGATGAGAAGCGCCTGCTGGAAGGCAAGGAGCGTATCGCCGCCGTCGCGGCCAATCTCTTTCTTGACGGCGGCTACCACAGCACCAGTGTGCGCGAGATCGCCCAGAAAGCTGGGCTCAGTGTCGGTTCGGTGTTCAACTACTTCACCAGCAAAGAGGAGATCCTTTTTTTCCTGTTTGCTCGTAACCAAGAGCGTACAGAGGCATCGTTACGGGACCTGCGGGCGGAGTTCGCGCGCTTGAAGGATGAGGGAGTTGATCCCAAGGACCTGCTTTTGCTGGCGTATGAACCCTACATGCGGCTCACTGACGAGTTGCGACGGTACACCGTTCTTGGTTACCAGGAACTCAAATCTTTGACTGTGGCTGAGCGTCGCCGCATTCTCGAAGGGGAAGAGCGCATCCAACATTTCATTGAAGAGGTTATCGCTTATGGGGTCGAAAAAGGGGCTTTCCCTCCGGAAGACATTGACCTCAAAGCGCATTGCTTGCTGGTTCTGGCTCAGTCTTGGGCTGTCCGTCGCTGGGCGCTCAAGCGTTTTGCCAAGGTCGAGGACTATCTAAACGCGATGAAGTCCATTGCCTTAGGGATTGTTGAAAGTGAGATTCTTCATCCCAATGGAGTCGCGATGGTCACGTCCGAGCGAGAGAAAGAACCGGTTCATCACGAGAGAGGAACGTTGTCGTAGAACTTTCTAACCAACTCTGCACTCAAAAAATAAGGAGGGTGTTATGGTTGAGTACGATCTCATCATTCGTAACGGTACTATCGTTGACGGCAGCAAATTGCCGGCGTTCCGCGCCGATCTTGCGGTGCAGAACGGCAAGATTGCCAAGATCAGCGGCAATATCAAGGCCAAGGGCAAGAAGGAAATAGACGCCACCGGCAAGATTGTCGCGCCTGGCGCGGTTGACCTGCACACGCATTACGACGCGCAGATCAATTGGGATCCCTATTGCACCTTGTCCGGCTGGCACGGAGTGACCACGCTCACCATCGGACAGTGCGGCTTTGGTTTTGCCCCCTGCAAACCCGAAGACCGCGACCTCAACATGCGGATGATGGACCGCGTCGAGGCCATCCCCTATGAATCCATGGCCAAGGGAATGCGCTGGGACTGGATCTCCTTCCCTGAATATCTCAACAGCCTGGAAAGGCAGGGACTGGGGCTCAACGTAGGTTCGCTGATGCCCTATTCTCCCCTACGGTCTTTCGTGTTAGGCGCGCGGGAAGCCCGCGAGCGGACCAAGGTCACGGATAAGGAGCTGGCTCAGCTCAAACATCTCTTCCGCGAGGGTATGCAGGCGGGCGCCTTCGGCTTCTCGGCGGACAAGAATCTGATTGACCGGCCGGAAGACGGCAGTTTCCTGCCCACCCATGTGACCTCGAACGAAGAATTCCTGGCGCTGGCGGAAATCCAGCGGGAGTTCGGCGTTGGGCATATCGGTTGGACGGTTGGGGAGCTGCAAAGCTTTGGTGGCGATCCCTTCCTGGTGGAACTCATCAAGGCCAGCGGCCGGCCGGTACAGTGGGGCGCGGTCGTCCACACTGAGCAGTCGCCAGACGCCTGGAAGGTACAGCTCAACTGGACCGAGGAGGTGAACAAGCAGGGTTATCCAATGTATGCCCAGTGCATCTGCATGGATATCGCCACGCACTTTTCACTGGGCGAATACAACCTGTTCGATGACATGCCCAACTGGGTGCAGCCGCTAGTCGGGACGCCCGAGGAGCGCGCGGCCAAGCTGCGCAAACCCGAAGTGCGGGCGGCCATGAAGAAGGACATCGCCGAGTGCACGGCCACGGTCTTCCATAAGAACTGGAAGAAGGTAAAGATCCTGGAAGCGGCCGAAGAGCGCAACCACAAGTACGAAGGTCTGTCGATTGCCGAGTTGGCCGAAATGACCGGCAAAGACCCGGTGGATGCCTGGCTCGACTTCGCGCTCGATGATGGGTTGAAAACTGAATTCGGTCTGATCGACTTCGTCAACGGTGACAAGAACGCGGTCGGTGAGATCCTCAAACATCCCTACACCCATCTGTCGGTCTCTGATGGTGGTGCCCATACCAAGTATTTGACCATCAGCGCCTGGCCGACCTACTTCCTCAGCCACTGGATCCGCGACGAGAAGCTGATGAGCCTGGAGGAGGCGCACTGGAAGATGAGCGCGCTGCCGGCCTGGTTGATTGGCTTGCGCGACCGCGGCCAACTGCGTGAAGGGATGGCGGCAGACATCATTGTTTACGACTTCGATAAGCTGGGGATGATGTACGACACCCCAGTCTATGCGAAGGACTTTCCCGGGGGCGAGCGTCGGCTCATCCAGAAGCCTGTCGGGCTGCACTACACCCTGGTCAACGGTGTGGTGACTTTCGAGGATGGGAACTGCTCCGGCGCCCTGCCGGGTAAGCTGCTGCGCAGCACGGAAGTGTCGGCGTAAGCGGCTCTGGGGAACCCCAGGATGAAGGAGGGGAGGGCTCGCACGAGCCCTCCTTCCTGGGGAGATCTAGTAACTCTCGACTGCTCGTCGTGAGGCCCTTTTGCAGGGGAGAAGGGGAGAAAGGGGGAGTGGGCGACTAGGAATAAAAAGAATTTCGGTTCTCCGATTTTCCCCTTCTCCCGCTCTCCCCTTCTGTTTGGTTAAAAAATTACACATGAAGATTTCACTGTGAAGTCGAGGAGCAAGATATGGCGCAAGTAGACGGCAGCCAGCTCGTTGCTGAAGGTCTCAAAGAAGAAGGCGTCGACACTATCTTCTACATCATGGGCGGACCGAACATCCTCTTGTCGATGCATGCGGAACGTCTCGGCATCCGCCTCATCGATGTGCGCCACGAGCAAGCGGCGGCGATGATGGCTCACGCCTACTCACGGGTCACGGGCAAGGTCGGAGTCTGCATGGGCGCGGGCGGACCCGGCGCGGCCAACCTCCTCACGGGTGTGGCCAATGCCTACCTCGATGCCTGTCCGGTCCTGGCCCTAGGTGGCTCCTCGGCGGTGAGTTTCTACGATCTTGGCGACTTCCAGGAATTCGATCAGCTCTCGATCTTTAAGCCCATTTGTAAATGGGCAGTGCGCGTGTATGAAGCCCGGCGTGCCAAAGAGTATGTCCATATGATGATGCTGCGCGCGCGTCAGGGCAAGCCTGGACCAGTGTACTTCGATATGCCCGGCAATATGTTGGTCGAGAAGGTGGACGAGCGACGTGTCGCGCCGCGGCCGACCATCGGTGACAAGTCGGTTCCGACGGCCGATAGCCGCTCCATCGAACGAGCAGTGGACTTGCTCAAAGGTGCGAAGAAGCCGCTGTTAATCACTGGCAGTGGGATCTTCTGGTCCGGCGCCGGTGAAGAAATGCGCCGATTCGTCGAAACCACCGGCATTCCTTTCTTTACTACTCCGCAAGGCCGTGGCGTGGTGCCGGACGATCACCCGTTGAGTTTGCTCGGCGCGCGTTCGTACGCCTTCAAAGAAGCCGATGTCGTGCTGATTGTCGGCACCCGCTTCAATTTCATTATTGGCCAGGGCCGGCCGCCGCGCTTCTCCCCGGACGCCAAGTTTATTCAGGTTGACGTGGACTCGGAGGAAATCGGCCGCGTCCATAGTGTCGAACTTGGCATTGTCGGCGACGCCAAGGCAGTCCTTGCACAACTGACTGCAGTGGCCAAGGGCCGGGTGCGGTTCGGTGAGGACTCGGCGTGGGTGCAGCAACTCGGCGCCAAGGATCGCGAGAATCGCGAAAAGATGGCTCCTTTGTTGAACTCGGACCAAGCGCCGGTGCATCCCTTGCGTCTATGCAAGGAAGTCCGTGATTTCATCCCGCGTAACGGTATTCTGGCTGTGGACGGACACGAGATTATGAATATGTCGCGCCAGGCGATTCCTTCTTTCACTCCTGGCGCGCGACTGAACCCAGGGCCGAACGGTTGCATGGGTGTAGGGTTGCCCTTTGGGGTTGGTGCCAAGGCTGCGGCTCCGGACCGAACCGTCGTGGTCCTGCATGGTGATGGGTCGTTGGGCCTGAACTTAATGGAACTGGACACCGCAGTGCGCCATCAGTTGCCCGTGCTGGTCGTGGTCAGCAACAACGCGGGCTGGACCGCCCGAGCGGGAAACAACATGCATGTTCCCGGCCGTGAACTCGGCCATGTGCGCTACGACATCGTCGCCCAGGGTTTAGGGGCCTACGGCGAATTGGTTGAAGACCCGCGTGCGGTTCGTCCGGCGCTGGAACGGGCAATGAAGGAACTGGAGAACGGTCGGCCAGCGTTGCTCAATGTCATCACCGAACCGACCGCGCGAGCGCAGACCGTGCCGTTTGCCAGCTACGGGGGCGAGTCGGCGGGAACGTCGCTTATGTAAGTAACGAGTACTGAGTACTGAGTTACGAAGAACGCGCGACATAACACTCAGCACTCGATACTGTTTTGACTCAGTCCTCATTACTCATAGCTCATCACTGAATTTATGCCAGGATTCCTCTTCGATGTAAAAGTCCTCGAACTCGCCGACGAGAAAGGCGAGTTCTGCGGTAAACTCCTGGCCGGAGCCGGGGCCGAGGTCCTCAAGGTCGAGCCGCCAGGCGGCAATTCTACTCGCGCTCTCGGTCCTTTCTATCACGATGAGACCCACCCTGACCGGAGTTTATACTTCTGGCACTACAACTTCGGCAAACAGGGAGTGACGCTCGATATTCGCACTCCCGCAGGGACCGCAATTCTCAAGCACCTCATCGCCCAGAGCGATGTGCTCCTCGACAGTCTGCCGCTCGACACTCTGGAAAAACTCGGCCTCGACTGGCAGGCGCTGCAACAATTGAATCCGCGCCTGATCTACGTGGTCCTGACGCCGTTCGGTCGCAGTGGCCCCTGGCGGGACTACAAAGCAAATGATCTGGTGCACCTCGCTCTCGGTGGGCAGATGATGTGCTGCGGCTACAATCCCAAAGAGGATGGGACCTACGACACCCCGCCGATCGCACCGCAGATGTGGCACGCTTACCATATTGCTGGCAATCAGGCGTTCATCGCCACGGTCGGCGCGTTGATTGGCCGGGAAACGTCCGGCGTGGGCGAGATGATCGATGTGCCCATTCATCAAGCAGTGAGTGTGTGCACCGAGATCGACGTACCCTACTGGATCTATAATCAGACTGCTTGCTACCGTCAGACCGGCCGTCACGCTCAGCCTGCAGTCGGGACGGAAGTGCAGTTCCCCACTAAAGATGGCCGCTATTCGATTGTACTGCCCAATCCTTTTCCCGGCGGGTATAAGACGCTGGTCGGTTTCTTGGATGAGAAAGGGCAGGCCGGCGACCTGACCGGCGAGAAGTATCAGGACGCCAACAACCGCAAGGGACTCGCCTTCGCCCGTCATTTCTCCGAAGTCCAGGCCGGCTGCGTAGCCGCGTTCGGCATGGAAGAGATCTGGCGTGACGCGCAGAGCCTCGGCATTCCTTGGTCACCGATTCGTGTGCCTGAAGAAAATTTGCAAGATGAGCAATGGCGCAGGCGCGCGACTTTTACGGAAGTCGAGCATCCTGAGCTTGGCGAGCGGTTTTCCTACATCGGCGCGCCGATGTTACCTAACGAGGTTTCCTGGCGCGAGGGACCCCGCGCGCCGCTGGTGGGAGAGCATAATGAGGATGTGTACTGTGGGCAGCTAAGGATGAGCCGGGAGGAAATGGTGCGGCTGAAGAGAGAGGGAATCCTGTGAGACCGCTAGAAGGAGTCCGTATTGCCGATTTGACCTGGTTACTTGCCGGCGCTGGCGGGCCGCGTTTGCTGGCGAGCCTTGGCGCTGAAGTGATCCGCATTGAATGGCGTGATCGGCTCGACTTCCTGCGCTACATGCCACCGTTTGCTCCGCTGAAGAACGAGAACGCCGAGAAAGCCGGCGCTATGGAACTGAGTGGCCTGAGCAAAGACAGCGTCAAGAGCGTCAATCGCTCCGGCTACTTCAACGATATCAACGCCGGCAAAAAGGGCGTCAGTCTCAACATGGCTCATCCTAAAGGCCGCGAGTTGTTCAAGCGGCTGGTTGCGGTGAGTGACGTAGTCGTTGAAGCTTTCACCGCCGAAACCATGCGTAAGTGGGGGCTCGGCTACGAGACGCTGAAGGCCATCAAATCTGACATCATCTACATTCAGCAGCCGGGGTGGGGTTACAAGGGGCCGTATGTGAAATTCGCTTCGTATGGTCCCATCGCGCAGGCGGTGAGTGGTCTCACCGAGCAATCCGGCCTGCCGGCGCCGTACCCACCCGCCGGCTGGGGATTCTCGTACATGGACTGGAGTGGAGCGTATTACTGCGCCCTCACCATGCTGTGCGCCATTTACTATAAGAAGCGCACGGGCAAAGGGCAGTATATCGACTGCTCACAAGTCGAGCCGGGCATTTATATGACCGGTTCGGCGGTTCTCGATTACCTGACTAACGGCCGTCACTCTCAGCGTAGCGGCAATCGCTCGACCGCTCGACTTGCGGCCCCACACGGAGCGTATCGGTGTGCCGGCGGCGATCGCTGGATCGCCATCGCCGTGACGAGCGAGGACGAATGGGCGGCGTTGGTACGCGAGATGGGCACTCCGGCCTGGGCGCAGCACGAGAAATTCGCCACCCTGGCCGCGCGGGTACAGAACCAGGATGAACTGGATCGGCTGGTCAGTGCGTGGACCAACGACAAGGAACCGTTCGCCCTACAGGAAAGCCTGCAGAAAGCCGG
>JBGPOI010000262.1:0-6994 GCA_041487975.1 Binatia bacterium
AACGTAGCCAATGGTCAGTATCCAGTAGTCAGTAGCTGCCCCTCCCGCTCATCAGCTTCGCCACTGACAATGAAGAATGGACAACTGACAACTCCTTTCGTCGGGCGGGAAAGTGAGCTGGCACAGCTCCACAGCTGGTTCAAGAAGGCACTCAATGGCGAGCGGCAAATTGTCTTCGTCTCTGGGGAAGCCGGGATTGGCAAGACGAGTTTGGTGGAAGCCTTTTTGTTCGGAGTGCGGAGTTACGAAGAGTTCGGAGTTCACAAGGCAAAACTCCGAACTCTGAACACCGAACTGCCTTCAACACCTTCTCCGTGGATCGGGCGGGGACAGTGCGTGGAGCATTACGGTGTGGGGGAAGCCTATCTGCCGGTGCTGGAAGCCTTAGGCCGGCTGTGTCGGGCAGTAGACGGGCAAGAGGTGATCGCGCTCTTACGCCACCAGGCCCCGACGTGGCTGGTGCAGATGCCCGCAGTGGTGAGCCCCGCGGAGCTGGAGGAGCTACAGCGGCGGACGGCGGGAGTCACACGGGAGCGGATGTTGCGGGAGTTGGCCGAGGCGCTGGAGGTGGTCACACAAGAACGCCCGCTGGCGTTGGTGTTCGAAGACTTACACTGGAGTGATGTCTCGACGTTGGACTTGCTTTCGATACTGGCCCGTCGCCAAGAACCCGCACGGTTGCTCATCATTGGCACCTATCGCCCTGTCGAAGTCTTGACGAGGGACCATCCCCTCAAAGGGATCAAGCCCGAGCTGCAACTGCATGGGCAGTGTGAGGAGCTGGCACTGGACTTTCTTACGGAAGAGGATGTCGCCGAGTATTTGGCAGCGCGGTTTAATGTTCCTTCCCCCCTTGCGGGAGAAGGACAGGATGGGGGAGCGTTACGGTCGCGACCTGGCCACCAGCCCCCTCTCCCTGGCCCTCTCCCACGAGGGGAGAGGGAACCCATCGCCGCAGGGTCCGTACATAAACTGGCTCACTTCATTCACCGCCGCACGGATGGCAATCCGCTGTTCATGGTGAACGTGACCAATGAGCTGGTGGCACGTGAGATTGTCACCAATCGTGATGGACAGTGGGAGATACAAGACGCACTTGCAGGCGATAACATTGGAGTACCGGAGAATCTCCGTCAATTGATTGAGCAACAGCTTGCCCGCGTGAATCCCGACGAGCGCAAAATCTTGGAGGCGGCAAGTGTCGCAGGAGCCGAGTTCTCAGCCGCCGCGGTGGCCGCAGGCGCCGAGCAAACGACGGAAGCGGTAGAAACACACTGTGATGACCTGGTCCGTCGCGAGCAATTCCTCCGCGCCCAAGGAACAAGCGAGTGGCCAGATGGGACAGTAGCAACGAGCTATGGTTTCGTCCATGCCTTGTATCAGGAAGTGGTGTACGACCAGCTCTCCACCACTCGGCGCAGCCGCTTGCATCGGCAAATTGGTGAGCGGGAAGAACAAGGCTACGGCGACCGCGCACGCGAGATCGCAGCGGCACTCGCGGTGCACTTCGAGCAGGGGCGGGATTACCGCCGAGCCATCCAATATCTGCAGTACGCGGGCGAGAATGCGGTGCGGCGCTCAGCCAATGTGGAAGCGACTGCTCACCTCAGCAAAGGGCTGGAGCTGCTCAAAATCCTGCCGGATACCCCTGAACGCACCCGACAAGAGCTTGCACTGCAAATTGCCCTCGGCACGCCGCTGGTGGCGACTAAGGGCTATGCCGCCCCGGAAGTAGAGAAAGCCTACACCCGTGCACGAGAGCTGTGTCAGCAGATCGGGGAAACCTCGCAGCTCTTTCCCGTGCTCCGGGGTTTGTGGGCTTTTTATTACATACGGGCTGAGCTAATGACGGCATGCGAGTTAGGGGAGCAGTGCCTGACTTTGGCTCAGCGTACGCAAGACTTGGCCCTTCTTGCCGAAGCCCACTATACACTGGGGGCGACCGCACTGTACTTAGGAGAGGTGATCTCTGCCCGGGGACACGCGGAGCAGGGCATTGCCTTGTATGACCTTCAGCAGCACCGCTCCCATGCCTTTCTCTACGGCCATGATCCTGGGGTAGCCTGCCTCTCTTACGCAGCCTTGGCCCTGTGGAATCTTGGCTATCCGGACCAAGCGCTGAAGAGGAGTCGCCAAGCGTTTGCCTTGGCCCAGGAGTTGTCTCACCCTAATAGCTTGGCTTTCGCACTGAGTTTTGCCGCTTCGCTCCACTTTATGCGCGGGGAAGGGCAACTGGTCCAAGAATATACAGAAGCACTGATTACTCTCTCGACCGAGCAAGAGTTTCCGCACTGGTTGGCACTGGGGATTATGCAGCGTGGGCTGGTGTTAGTCCGGCAAGGGCAGGCAAAGGAAGGGATTACGCAGATGCGTCAGGGGATGGACGCCGACCGGGCCACAGGGGCAGAGCTACCGCGAGTGGGTATTCTGCCCGGGCTGGCGTGGGCGTATGGACAAACAAGACAGATTGAGGAGGGACTGCACGTGGTGGCTGAGGCATTCACTGATATGAAAAAAACTGGAGTACATATCTCTGAAGTCGGGTTGTATGTGACTAAGGGATGGTTACTACTGGCTCTCTCTGCAGAGAATCACATTGAGACCGAAGCCTGTTTTCAACGCGCCATTGCCATTGCCCGACGGCAGAGTGCAAAATCGTTAGAGCTGCGCGCGACGGTGAGCCTCGCACGGCTGTGGCAACGGCAAGGTAAGGAAGCCGAGGCCCGGACCATGTTGTCCACAATTTACCACTGGTTCACCGAAGGGTTTGATACGAAGGATTTGCAAGAGGCCAAGGCGCTGCTGGCAGAGTTATCCGGGCACCGTGAGATCTGATACTGTAGATTGACCAAATTTCTTAATTTCCCCGCAGAAACTTTTTTCTCATTGTCTCGGCGAACGTTTTCCCATATCCTTCTCCCCCAGAAAGGCACTAAGCTTATGAATACGAGCACCGACATCGGCAGCTTGATCGTTTGTTCGCCAGAAATACGTGGTGGACGACCTCGCATCGCCGGCACAGGTGTTACTGTCAGGCGCATTGTTGGCTGGTACAAGCAGGGCCTAAACCCGGAGGAGATTGCAGACCAGTTTGGGCACTTAACTCTGGCGCAGGTGTATGCAGCTCTGGCCTACTACCACGCCAATCGTGATCAAATCGAAGCAGATTTGGCAACCGAAGAGGCAGAGACAGCATCGCTCGAACAGCAGCACGCTCAGACTCGCCAATAGCCCATGGCGACGATTCGTCTTTACGTAGATGAAGATTCTATGGATCGCGCTCTGATACGTGCGCTCCGGGCACGCGGAGTGGATGTCATCACAGCACTTGATGCGGGAATGGTCGAGCGCAGCGATGCTGACCACCTCGATTATGCTACTGCTCAAGGACGGGTGCTGTACACGTGTAATGTGGCTGACTTCTATCGTCTTCACTCAAGCTCCCTTGCTCAAGGCAAATCCCATGCTGGAATGATTCTCGCTCGTCAACAACGTTACTCTGTTGGCGAGCAGATACGCCGGTTGCTGAAACTCATCAATGCGAAATCAGCGGACGAGATGAAAAACGAGGTGGAGTTTCTCTAGGCGTGGGGTGAGCAACAATGACAGTGTACAGCTTGTCAAACTGCCTTGGCGTACCACAACCGAGAGACGCTCAACGTGCCTCTCGGTTTCCTCCTGAAGGTTTGAGGCTTGCGCACGGCCGCGGTCGGATGGAACACCACGTGAGACATCGGAGTTTCGACCGGTGGGCAACGCTGCGCTACCGGAGGAACTACAGCATTGATCGATGAATCCATCTGTCCATTAGTCTATTGGGGGAGGATGTGCTCTGCGCCCGATGCCGCGGTGCGTGCAATACCTCCTACAAGGAGTTACGCTTCTCGGGCCGCTGAAAGTGTCTCTTCTTCCACAATCATCTGAGGTCGCGGCGCACCGCCGCTGTTAACGATATACACACCCAAGCACACGCCCAGCACGCCGAGCAATTGCAGCGGGGTCAGCGTCTCGTTCAGCAAAAACCAACTGTAGGCAACACCGAAGACCGGCGTGAGAAAAGTCAGCGCGGTCACGCGCGTGGCGGTGTTGCGTTGGATGAGCCAGGCGAAAGCGACGAAGCCGAAGGCCGCGGAGGCCAGTCCTAAATAGAGGATTGCGGTGATTGCACGACCGGAGAACACGAACGGCCGACCTGACTCAAACTCCCAGGATAGCAAGGCTAGCAACGGCCAGGAGACCCAGGATTGCCAGCAGATCAAGGCCACCGGATGAATCCTACCGGCAGTGCGTTTGGTGGCGATGGCGGAAAAAGCGGACATCAGCGCGCCACTCAGAACCACCACGTCTCCCGCCAGGGTCGAGGTTGCCCCTCTACCTAGCTTGGTAAAGAACAGCGCAATAAGCCCACAGAGCGCCAGTCCCAAGCCATAAATTTTACGCGCGGTGAGTCGATCTCCCGGCAGGAAATACGGAGCGAGGAACGCGAGGAAGATCGGTTGGGTGTAGAAAAAGACCGTCGCCCGGCCCGAAGTCGTCAGCGAGGTTCCGACATAGGCAGTGATATTGGTGTAGAGAAACATGGCCGCAAGCACCGTCAGCGCCTTGATCTCGTCGCGGCCGTGGCGCAACGGCACGCGCTGATAGCGCGCCCAGGCCAGCAAGACCACGCTGGTGAGGCAGAATCGTATCGCGCCCGACCCCAACGGCGGCATATCGAGCGTGCTAATCTTGATCCCGACAAACGCGCCGCCCCAGATCGCGCAGAGCAAGACGGTCAGCGCAGTGGCAAAGAGATCTAGTGGCTGGTCGTGCGCGTCGTGCGTCTCTCTCCCCATTCCGGTTCTCCCTCTCAACCGATCACTGCCCGATCCTGCCCTTGCCAAGTGGCAAACACAAGGGCTATGGGCAAGAGAACATCGAGGAGGGGAGTATGCATCGTGCCGGCACGTTGGCCGAAACCAATAGAGGAAGAGAATGGCCCACCCGTCTGACGGTGGTCCTGCTTTTTTTCTTCAGCAGTTTTATTTGTTACATGGACCGCATCAACATCTCCGTCACCATCTTGCAAATGGAGGAGGAGTTTGGCTGGGGCGCCGCGCAAAAAGGATTGGTGCTGTCGTCCTTCTTTTGGGGCTACCTCATCACCCAACTGCCGGGTGGATGGCTGGCGGACCGCTTCGGCGCCAAGGTGGTGTTGGCGGTCGGCGTGTTGTGGTGGTCGCTCTTCACCCTCCTGACTCCTCTCGCCACCGGCTCTTTGGGGCTGCTCTTCCTGGTGCGGGCCAGCATGGGGCTGGGTGAAGGGCTGAATTTTCCGGCGATTCACAGTCTGACCGCGCGTTGGATTCCCAGCCAGGAACGCTCACGCGCGATCGCCTTTAACTACACTGGCCTCCTATTGGGTACGGTCGTTGGTTTGCTCCTCACCCCTGTGTTCATGGTCCACTTTGGCTGGCGCTGGGTATTTTATACCTTCGGGTGTCTGGGCTTTGTCTGGTATGTCTTGTGGCAGCGGCTGGCGACCAGCCGACCAGAAGACCACCCCTCAATCAGCCCGCAGGAACTGCACTACATTCAGCAAAACCGACCAGACGTGGCGCGGGCGGACGCGGTACCGTGGCGGCTGATTTTCAGCAAAGCGCCGGTGTGGGCAGTGATCACCGCCCATTTTTGTAACAACCTGGGTGGGTATTTTGTCGTGACCTGGGTGCCTACCTATCTGAACAAAGAGTTAGGTGTTTCTCAGGCCGCGATCGGCCTCTATGCCATGATCCCTTGGCTCGCCGCGTTCCTCGTCGGCAATTTCGCCGGCTGGTTGGCGGATGCGATGATCAAACGAGGGATCAGCGTGACTGCCACGCGCAAGATCCTGCAATCAGTGGCCTTTACCGGAGCATCGGTCTTTCTCCTCATGCTTATTGGCGTGAAGTCTGCGGGGCTCGCTATCACCTACATGACATGCTCGTTCATGTTCGGCGCTTTTGGGCTCGCGGCCTTTGGCGTCAACCATCTCGACATCGGCCCCAAATACGCCGGCATTCTCATGGGCATCACCAATACGGCAGCGACGATCCCAGGCATCTTCGGTCCCCTGGCAGTGGGCTATATCCTTGCGGTCACCGGCTCATGGACGGGCGTGTTCGTGATGATTGCCGTGGTGAATATGATCGGCTTGATCGTGTGGAACCTGTTTGCGACCGGGGAAAGGATTTTGACATAGGGGGGGTGGACAGTGCCCGCCCCCCTCCCGCTCATGACTTTTCTTCCCGTTCGACGAAGTGAAACAAGATGCCACCGGTACTCTTTGGGTGCATAAACGCTACCTTAGAGCCGCGCGCGCCCGGTCGCCCATGGTCATCGAGCACGTGCAGGCCGGCGGCTTTGGCATCGCGAATCGCTTCTTCGATATCGGGCACACGTAACGCAATGTGATGAATCCCTTCGCCGCGTTTCTCGATCCAGCGGGAGATGTCGCGCTGGTCGATGACTTTCTCGCCCGCCTCCGGCAGCCGGTCCTGCAAAAACTCGAAGTCGGTCTCGCCGATTTGGGCGAACGCGCTGCGCAGCCCACCGTAGGGGTCTGCCTCCTCGAAGTCGTGAATCTTTAATCCCAGGGCCTCGCCGAAGAGCTTGAGAAACTTGTCGAGATCCCGGACGGCGATGCCGATGTGGTCGATTTTGCGGACGTCCATGCAACCTCCGGTGAAATGAGTAATGAGCAACGAGGACTGAGGACTGAGCGAGACAGAAAACGAAAAAACTCGTACTCAGTCCTCATTACTAGATGTTGTCCAACGGAAACACCGGCCGCCGGATTTTCCGGAAGGGCAAGCGAGAGAGCACTTGGGTGGCCAGGCCGGGTGTGTCTACATCGATGATCTTGCTGGCGACTCCGGCAAAGCCGGCCCGATGCTGCAGTTCCGACTTGGCCGTCAAGATTTTGCGTTCAGTCGGTTCGATCCCCAGGCTGCGGAAATGGTTGACCTCAAAAACG
>JBGPOI010000263.1:0-6925 GCA_041487975.1 Binatia bacterium
GCACGCCTGTACTGACTCTAAAAGTCAGTACCAATGTCAGAAGGAAAAAGTAGGGGCAGCCCTGAGTGGCTGCCCTTTTTTGTCGAGGGTTCGTCATGAAGTTTTCGGCGGTGGTGGAGCAGGTGCTCGACATGTTACAGCGCCAGGGGCGGGTGTCCTATCGGGCGCTCAAGCGCGAGTTCGAGCTTGACGACGACTACATCGAGGACCTGAAAGAAGAGATCATCAAGGCCAGACGACTGGCGATCGACGAGGACGGTGCTGTCCTGGTGTGGACGGGTGAGGGAGCGGAGGGAGAAACGGAGAATCGGAGAATCGGGGAACCGGAGAAAAAACAAACAACCTCTTTAGACGCTAGACCCTGGACGCTAGACTCTAGACGGGATGCCGGCGAACGCCGTCAGCTCACCGTCATGTTCTGTGACCTGGTGGGTTCCACCGCTCTCTCCGCACGACTCGACCCCGAAGAGTTGCGCGAGGTCATCCGAGCGTATCGGGAAACCTGTGCCACTGTCATCCGCCGCTTTGAGGGGTATCTGGCCAAGTACATCGGTGACGGCTTGTTGGTGTACTTTGGCTATCCGCTGGCTCATGAGGACGATGCCCCACGGGCGGTGCGGGCAGGGCTTGGCATTGTTGAGGCAATTCAGCACCTGAACACTCGAATGCCGCCCATCGTAGGGGCGCACAGCCGTGCGCCCCTCCAAGTCCGCCTTGGCATCCACACGGGGCTGGTAGTGGCTGGAGAGATGGGCGTGGGCGACCAGCCTGAGCCCCTGGCAATCGTGGGTGAGACGCCTAACATTGCCGCCCGGCTGCAAGAACAGACGCAGCCTAACAGCGTGGTCATCAGTCCGAGCACCTATCGGTTAGTGCAGGGCTTGTTCGAGTGTCAGGACTTGGGACCCCAACTGCTCAAGGGCCTTTCCACTCCACTCTCGGTGTATCGGGTTGTCGGAGAGAGCGAGGCGCAGAGCCGCTTTGATGTAGCGATCCGTACCGGCTTGACGCCACTCATCGGGCGTGCGCACGAAGTGGGATTACTGCAGGAACGGTGGGAAAGAGCCAAGCAGGGGGAAGGGCAAGTGGTGCTGCTCAGCGGTGAGGCCGGCATTGGCAAGTCCCGCCTCGTACAAGAACTCAAAGAGCAGGTGAGCAGGGAGGGCGCGACCTGCCTGGCGTTTCGCTGTTCGCCTTATCATCAGCACAGTGCCTTCTATCCGATTCTTGAGCATGTGCAGCGGCTCTTGCAGTTTCAGCGCGAGGAGACACCTCAGGCCAAGTTCAGCAAACTCCAGCAGGCTCTCGCTGCCTACCGCTTCCCGCAGGCGGACACCCTGGCGCTGTTGGCGGCCTTGCTCTCCTTGCCCCATCCCGAGGGTACTCCCCCTCTGACATTGAGTCCCCAGAAACAAAAGCAAAAGACTCAGGAAGCGCTGGTCGCCTGGCTGCTTGAGGAGGCGGAGCGCACTTCAATGTACTGTGCCTGGGAGGACCTGCACTGGGCTGACCCCTCCACCGTGGAAGTATTACATCTTCTCCTCGCCCAAGTCCCGACGGCCCGGATGCTGACGCTGCTGACCTTTCGTCCGGAGTTTACGCCGCCATGGGGCCCCCGGTCGCATATCACCCAGCTCACGCTCAGCCGTCTAGGGCACCAACAAGTCGGCGAGATGGTGGAACAAGTGGCAGGGGGCAAAGCGTTGCCCCAAGAGATCCTCCAGCAAATTGTGGCCAAGACTGATGGGGTGCCGCTGTTTGTAGAGGAGTTGACCAAGATGGTGGTGGAGTCAGGTCTGGATGTAGGGGCGACCGGCCGGTCGCCCCTACCGTTAGCAATTCCCGCGACGCTGCACGACGCACTGATGGCGCGGTTAGATCGGCTGAGCACGGCCAAAGAGATCGCTCAGTTGGGAGCCACGCTGGGGCGCGAGTTCAGCTACGAAGTGCTCCACGTCGTCTCACCGCTAGAGGAGGTAACGCTCCAGCACGGGCTGCAGCAGCTAGTAGATGCAGAACTGCTTTCTCAGCGCGGGTTCCCTCCGCAGTCCCTCTACTTCTTCAAACATGCTCTTATCCAAGATGCGGCCTATCAGTCATTACTCAAGAGCACTCGGCAACAATATCACCAACAGATTGCCCAGGTGTTGGAAGAACGTTTCCCAGGCACGAAAGAAGCTGAGCCGGAGATTCTGGCCCATCACTACACCGAGGCGGGGCTCATTGCACAGGCCATTCCCTATTGGCAGCAGGCAGGTGAGCGAGCTACCCAGCGCTCGGCCAATGTGGTAGCAATCGCTCTCCTCACCAGAGGGCTGGAGTTGCTCAAAACCTTGCCCCAGACCCTCGAGCACAGCCAGCAAGAACTGACGTTGCAAATCACCCTAGGAGTGCCGCTTACAGCGACTAAGGGATATGCGGCTGCAGAAGTAGGAAAAGTCTACACCCGGGCGCGTGAGCTGTGCCGTGAAATGGGAGAAGCCCCCCAGCTTATTCCAGTCCTGTTTGGACTGTGGAGATTTTACGTACAACGGGCGGAGTTGCAGACGGCGCGTGAGCTGGCAGAGCAGTGTCTGAGCCTAGCCGAGCGAGTGCACGATCCAGCTCGTCTGCTGAGGGCCTATAATACGCTGGGAGTGACCTTATTCTATCTCGGAGAGTTGCCCTCTGCCCGAGAGCACTTGGAACAGGCGATAGCCCTCTACAATCCCCAGCAACAGCGTTCTCTCGCTGTCGTGCAGGATCCCATGGTGGCTTGCCTCTCCTATACAGCATGGGTTCTCTGGTATTTGGGCTATCCCGGCCAGGCCCTCAAGAGGAACCATGAAGCACTCACTCTGGCTCAGGAGCTGTCCCATCCCTATAGCCTGACTCAGGCTCTCTTCTTTGCTGCCGAGCTCCATCATCTCCGTCAGGAGGCACAAGCGGTCCAAGAGCGGGCGGAGGCCGTTATTAGGCTTGCGGCCGAACAGGGGTTTCCCTTCTGGTTGGCGCAGGGAACGTCTCTGCGTGGCTGGGCGCTGGTCAAGCAGGGACAGAGAAGAGAAGACGGAATTGTGCAGATACGCCAAGGCCTGGCCGTCTATCAAGACACAGGAGCAGAGCTGGGACGGCCGTATTATCTGGCCGAACTGGCCGAGGCATGTGGGCTGGTAGGCCAGGCTGAGGAGGGGCTGCACGTGCTGGCTGAGGCGCTGATGGCAGTGTGCAAAAGTAGGGAATTTTCTGAGACGGAGATCTGTCGGCTCAAAGGCGAGCTTACGCTGCAAAAATTTCAAGTTTCAGGTTCCAAGTTTCAAGTTGAAAACAGTAGGGTGGGCATTGCCCACCATGAGGAAAGTTTGGCTAAGGCAGGAACGGTGGGCGGTGCCCACCCTACAGAAGCCGAGGCAGAGGAGTGTTTTCATAAGGCCATCGAGATTGCTCGCAAGCAACAGGCGAAGTCGCTGGAGTTACGAGCGGTGACGAGCTTGAGCCGGCTGTGGCAGCAGCAAGGCAAGAAGGAAGAAGCTCGACAGATGCTGGCGGAGATTTACGCTTGGTTTACCGAGGGGTTTGACACGAAAGATTTGCAAGAGGCAAAGGTGCTGCTGGAAGAACTGAACTGAACCACTTCTCTCATCTACCAGACAGTGCTGACAGGATATTGGGAAACAAGAGGATCAGGAGTCAGGATGACCATATCATGCACGAGCGCCTGACAAACCAGCATGCGATCAAACGGGTCTTTGTGGATCTGCGGGAGCCGTTTGAGATAAAGAGTTGCCTCCTCCTGCAGGGGAAGGAAATCGATGCCATGCTTGACTCTTTGGGCGGGAACGTATTGCTCAGGCGACGCTGGCAAAGGAAGTCGCCCCAAGGCATGTTTGATAGCGATCTCCCAAGTACATACCGCGCTCAGATAGACCTCGTTCTCCACCTCAGCAAACACCTCCCGAGCTCGATTGGAAAGGGCTGGGGCATCAGTAACAAGCCAGAGGAAGGTGCACGTATCCAACAGAATCCTCACGTCTCTTCCCCTGCAAACGCGGCGAGCAGGTCGTCCGGCAGAGGCTCAAAAAACTCGGGAGGAACGGTAAACTCCCCCTTAGCAAGTCCAATCGGACGCTTCACTTTACGTGCCTGGGGGAGGGGGCGGATTTCTGCTATCGGAACATTCCGTCTGCACAAGAGAATCGTTTCTCCTTTTTCTAGTAAAGGTAAATAGCGAGAGAGCTGAGTTTTTACTTCGTGTATATTCAGTTTCTTCATAGCTTTCTTGTAGATCGGGAAACACTCCAAATCAAGCTAGAGAGTACCGACCTGACGGGGGAACCAAGGATAGCGGCTCGTGAGCAGAGGCTAGGCAAAAGGATCTGTTTCTCTGCTGTACAAGCGCCTGTCCCCCTTACTGAGGTGAGTGCTTATGCCAAATAATATCCCCGAATTTGAATGTGACGTTGCCGTCATCGGCGGCGGTATCGCTGGCTTGTCGGCTGTTATTACTGCCATGCACGAGGGTGCCGAGGTCATCCTGATCGAAAAGGCCCCGAAGCTGCAACGGGGTGGCAACTCAGCTATCGCCGATGCGCAGATTCGCTATCCGCATGGGCCAGACGAATATTGCCCGACCGGACAAACCCAGGAAGATTTTTTCAACGCCTTTATGAAAGTGTCCCGTGGACGGGCGAATAAAGATCTGATTCGCGTCATTGTCGATAACGCAGCCGATGTTGTTGACTGGCTCACCAAACTGGGTGTGCAGTGGGAGAAAGGCTATCCTAACGTGGCTGGCTACCGCCGCCAGCCTGTCGGTGGTGGCTGGCAACTGATCGACACATTGTATCAACACCTGGAGCGCGGCGGTGTCCATGTGGCCTATGAAACAGCGGCGGAAAAGCTCCTTACCGATCGTTCGGGCCGTGTGACTGGAGTCCGCGTGCTGGAGCCCGAGGGCTATACCGACGTCAAAGCTCGTGGGGGTGTGGTGATCGCCAGCGGCGGCTTCGAGGCCAATGTGGAGATGCGCGTCCGCTACTTGGGTCGCTTCATGGATAACGTCATCTTGCGCGGCTCCCGCTACAACACCGGTGAAGGGCTGAAGATGGCGCTGGAAATTGGCGCCATGCCCGCTGGGCAATGGGGGGATTTCCATTCTGCAGTTCTCGACGCCCGCTCTACTCCCTTCGAGTGTGGGGTGACAGCAATCTATATCTTTCAGCTCGGGCTCTTCATTGACGAAGACGGCGAACGCTTTCTCGACGAAGGCGAGGACTTTCGTGACCAGACCTATGTGAAGTTCAGCAAAGCTATCATGAATCACAAAAATGGCGTAGCCTTCAACCTATTTGACAGTAGGCCACGCTCCGAGGACCCGGATGCCTGGAAGCGCGCCATCCGTACCTCAGAAGAGCCCTACGAGGCCGAGACCATCGGCGATTTGGCGAAGATCATCAATGTATCACCAGAGCGAATGGAACGGACCATTCAAGCGTACAATTCAGCCTGCCAGCCAGGTGCGTTCGATCCCTTGCGTTTGGACGGACTGTGCACAAAAGGTTTGGCGGTTAACAAGTCCAACTGGGCGCGTCCACTCGACACCCCGCCCTTCCTGGCCTATCCGGTCACTGGCGGTATCACTTTTACTTTCGGTGGACTGAAGGCCAACACCAACGCGCAAGTCATGCATACCTCAGGCCGCGTCATTCCTGGCCTCTACGTTGCCGGCGAACCTATGGGCGAGCTGTACTATTACAACTACATGGGCGCCACCTCTGTGCTGCGCGGCGCGGTCTTCGGTCGCATCGCCGGACGGCACGCCGCCAGGAACCGGGGATGAGCGTCTCCTTCGTGCGGGTCCCTATACGATGATCTCCGTCCCTGCTTCACCCGTCAACAATTGCGGCAATTCTTCCGGTAGGCCGATCAACACGCGTCGGCCGCCGCCGCGTAGGAACTCGATGCCGGCCTCCACTTTGGGAGCCATGCTGCCCGGTAGGAACTCTCCGCGTCGCAGATGTTCTTCGGCCTCGGCCACATTCATCCGCTGCACCGCGCGCCGCTGGGAGCTGAGAAAATCGAGATAGACGCGATCAATGTCGGTGAGGATGAGCAGACTGCTCGCGCCGATCTCACGAGCCAAGAGGCTGGAAGACAGGTCTTTGTCGATTACCGCTTCGACACCAAGCACGTGCTGCTTACTATCCAGCGCGACTGGAACTCCTCCTCCGCCTAAAGTGATGACGATGATCCCGGCAGCCAGCAGCGCGTCTATTGCTGCGCTCTCGATGATTCGTTTGGGGGCAGGGGACGCGACCACCCGGCGAAAACCCCGGTTGGCGTCGCGCGTAACCGGCACCGAGCGGCCTAATTCCTCCGCTTCGGCGGCAGAGAGAAAGGGTCCTATCGGCTTGCTGGGCTGGGCGAAGGCAGGGTCCTGCGGATCCACTTCGACTAGGGACAGTAGTGTTGCCACCGGGCGCTGGATTCCTCGTTGCCACAAGACTTGTATCAGTGCTCGCTCCAGAAGGTAACCGATGTTCCCTTGCGATTCGGCCCCGCATACATCGAGTGACATGGGTGGTGTCACGTGCCGGGCGAGCTGCTGACGGACGAGGATGTTCCCCACGGTCGGACCGTTGCCGTGCGTGATCACGATTTGTCGCTCAGGAGTCACAATCTGAGAGATCGCCTCCATCGCTGCCAGGCTGCGAGCTGCCTGTTCAGTGACGGTGCCGTGGTCTCCCTGACGGAGCAGGGCGTTGCCGCCCAGGGCGGCGACGATCTTCTCACTCATTTTTAGCCTCGGCGGGCATCATCCTAGACAAAAAGGTCTCGACCACTTCGGCTAGGTCTGGGTGGCTGATCTCCTCAAGTTCATATCGTACGCGGCAACTTGGAGCGGGGAGAGGAATCAGATGTCCCAGGTCAACAGGAGTCGCGATCA